>JAMDBC010000137.1 GCA_023484185.1 Chloroflexota bacterium
GCCATCAACAAGATCGGCGGCGCGGACATGGTCGTGTTTGGCCGTCAGACTCTCGACGACGGCTCAGGCGTCACCGCCGCGCAAACGGCACGCGTTCTCGGGTGGCCGATGCTTGGGTTGGCCGGCCAGATCAAAGTCGAAGATGGAAGCGTTAAGGTTGAACGTGTCGTTGAAGAGGGCCGACAAATCGTCAGCGCAAAATTGCCCGCCGTGTTGAGTGTCGTGCAAAGCATCGGCGAGCCGCGCTATCCGTCGTTCATGGGCATCCGCAAAGCATCGAAGGCCGTCATCCCGATTTGGTTGTTGAGCGACCTCGGCGCAAGCGCGCCCGCGCAAATCATCAGCCGTACCGAACTCGTCACGCCGCCCAGCCGCACTGTGGCTTGCGAAATGATCACGGGCGAAAGCCCCGCCGAGATCGCCGACAAACTCGCCGACAAAATTCTCGCGGAGAAAGTTCTATGAAAACTTTGGTTTATATTGACCACTTCAAAGGCGAGGTTCAGCCCGCTTCGTGGGAAGCGCTCGGCATTGCGAAAAGTTTTGGTTCGGCCAGCGCTGTGATTTTCGGTACGGGACTCGATGCGCTTGTTAAGACTGCGTTTGAATTTGGCGCGGACGAAGTTTTAACTGCGGACAATCCCGCTTTGACGGATTATCGCGCCGAGGCATTTGCTTCCACTTTATCCGCGCTCGCTTCTTCCGGGACCACTTCGACTTCGCTCAGTGCAGGCGTTGACCTGATTCTGTTTCCGACAACGACGCGCACCCGCGAGCTTGCCGCGATGGTCGCGATTGATTTAAATTCTGGTGTGTTGGTTGATGTCACCGCGCTTGCAATGGAAGGCGATAAATTAATTGCAACGCGTCCTATCTACGAGGGCAAGCTGTTGGAAAAAACCGTTTGCTCCGGCAAGCCTGTCATCGCGACTCTGCGCGCACGCGCTTTCCCCCGCCCCGCACAGGATTCATCCAAGAGTGGCAGCGCAACAAAAGTCGAAGCCAAGACCGATGCGCCGACAAAAGTCGAAGGCTATACTGTGGCTGAGGCTGTTGTCAATTTGAGCGATGCGGGCGTCATCGTCTCCGGCGGACGCGGCGTCTCGAACAATCCATTGCTGACTCCACCTGCGGGCCTGGATGAAAAGCAAGCCGAAATCTGGCGCGCACAGCAAGGCTTTGCATTGATCGGCGATCTGGCAAATATTCTAGGCGGCGCGGTCGGCGCTTCGCGCGCAGCTGTTGACGGCGGATACATTCCTTATTCCCATCAAGTCGGTCAGACCGGTAAAGTCGTCACACCCGATCTTTACATTGCCTGCGGCATCTCCGGCGCGATCCAGCATTTGGTCGGGATGCGGAATGCCAAAGTCGTGGTCGCCATCAACAAGGACGCTGACGCTCCGATCTTCACACAAGCACGCTACGGCATTGTCGGAGATTTATTCGCGATTGTCCCCGCACTGACGGAGGTCTTCAAGAAAAAACTGGGCAAGTAGAAAATATTTCAAGATATACAATCACGGGACTGTCTGAAAAGGGGGAGCAAAATTGGGCGAGAATAGGCAGGAGGCGACAAGCGATAAGAAAAGTCCGGTATTCCAGCTGAAACAGCCGCCACTGCCGCCAGTTGGACAATCTATGGATTGACCCAACAATGGAGTCACAACAAGAATCATCCGCCCGCCGAGTTGTAGACGAAGTACTGCCGATCGTGGCCGTAAATTTATCAATTGAATTAGGCTGACAAATTTGTGATTTCTGTCATGTCAAAGAATGTTGCGATTCAGAGAAAAAGTGGGTAAGATTAGGTCGCCATGGAAAGAGTTCTGGCACTAAACCTTCTAGGCATTGAAATGCCATGAGTCAGTAAGCCTGACGGGTACCAACGTACCTGCCAGGCTTTTTTCATCCCTGTACCAAGGAGTATGAATGCAAACACCCTGGGAGTATCGTTACGCCCACCGCACGCAAAAAATGGGAAGTTCGGTCATCCGGGAATTACTCAAGCTGACCGAACAGCCCGACATCATTTCTTTCGCAGGCGGACTTCCTGCACCGGAAGTCTTCCCGCTTAAGGAATTCAAAGATGCCTGTAACGTTGTTCTGGAAACCGTTGGCGCGCAGGCTTTGCAATACAGCACTACCGAAGGCTACCACCCCTTACGCGAGATGATCGCGCGCCACACCGCACGTTACAGCGTTGAAGTCAGCCCGGACAATATTTTGATCACATCCGGTTCGCAGCAGGCCCTCGATTTTATCGGACGATTGTTCATCAATCGCGGCGATTACATTGTAGTCGAATCGCCGACCTATCTCGGCGCATTGCAAGCCTGGAATGCGTACGGCGCGCAATACATTTCCGTCCGCACGGACGAGCACGGCATGGTCGTTGACGAATTGGAAGCAGCATTGCGCGTCGGGCCGAAATTCATCTACGTGCTTCCCAATTTTCAAAACCCGAGCGGTGTGACGCTTAGCCTCGAGCGGCGAAAAAAACTGATCGAACTGGCCGACAAGTACGGCGTCCCGATCATCGAAGACGATCCATACGGTCAGCTGCGTTATGAAGGCGAACATATCCCCTCGATCGTTTATCTGGATAGTCAATTCCGCGGGAAGAACGGCGGGACTTATAGCGGCAATGTCATCTATCTCAGTACATTCTCCAAACTTCTCGCCCCCGGCCTGCGCCTGGCATGGGTCATCGCACCGGAACAAGTCATTCGCAAGCTCGTTATGACCAAACAGGCCGCCGACCTGCACACTTCGTCCTTCAATCAATATGTGGCGTATGAGGTTGCAAAAAACGGTTTCCTTGACGAACACGTTAAGCTCATCCGCGCCACATACAAAGAGCGCCGTGATGTGATGCTCGAAATGATGGATGAAATGTTCCCGCCCGAAGTCACATGGACACATCCGCACGGCGGCATGTTCTTGTGGGGAACGATGCCCGAAGGTGTCGACGCGGCTGAAGTTTTGAAAGTCGCGATTGACAGCAAAGTTGCCTTCGTGCCCGGTGCGGCCTTCCATGCCAACGGCGGAGGCGCGAACACGATGCGCATCAATTTCTCCTATGCCGCTCCCGATGTTATCCGCGAAGGTGTCACCAGACTGGGATTAACTTTGAAGGAAGCGCTCCACAAAAACGGATACAAACCATAATCAACAAGCAACATTCAACATAATCAACCCAGAATTTAATCTTCAAAAAATCCAGCCACAGATTTCATCGATTTACCTGATTGACTAACAAAAGTAATGGAAGCAGGACTTATGCAGAAATGACTGCCAAGACATGGAGAACGCCAGGATTTATCAAATGATGCCGGGAAAACTTGGCAATCTAATTATCGGAATTTTTATGAAATTCTGGGTTGATTATGTTGAATGTTGCTTGTTGATTATGGTTTGTATCCGTTTTTG
>JAMDBC010000076.1 GCA_023484185.1 Chloroflexota bacterium
CTCGACTTTGGCCTGCTCGGCAAGGGCTACTCACCCACACTACCAACCATGTCGGCCATCGGGTATCGTGAATGCGTCAGCGTGATCGAAGGCAAATTGAGCACCGAGCAGGCCAAAGTCGAGATTAGACGCGCCACACGAGTCTTTGTCCGCAGGCAGGGCAACTGGTTCAAAGAGTCCGATCCACAGATCAAATGGTTCAGAGTCCATGATGAAGTGACAAAAGAGATTCAGGAATATCTGCGCAAATTAGTTGACTTTTAATTTTTTCGGGCATATACTTTTATTATCATTCCATAAGGAGGAGGCACCATGACCAACCGTCCGTGGCTCGCACATTACGACAAAGGTGTTCCATCAACCATTGAATACCCCAAACAGCCGCTCCATCACTTTCTCGAAGAGTCGGCCAGAAAGTATCCCGACCGCGCCTGCACAATCTTTAAAGGTGCGGCCATTACATACAAAGAAATGAACGAGGGGTCTGATCGCCTCGCGGCGGCCCTGGCGGATATGGGCGTCAAAAAGGGCGACCGGGTGGGAATCTTCATGCCGAACACGCCGCAATTCGTGATGGCTTATTTCGGCATTCTCAAAGCAGGCGGCGTGGTGGTTGCCACTAATCCGCTTTACACACCCACTGAGATCGAGCATCAGGCCAGCGACGCAGGCATCGAGATCATGTTCGTGATGACCAATTTCTATAAAACGATCAAAGCCGCGCAGCCCAAAACAAAAATCAAGAAATTGATCGTCACCAATATAAAAGAAGCGCTGCCGCCCGTTTTGCGAGTTCTGTTCACATTGGCAAAAGAGAAGAAAGGCGGATTCCGCATCGAAGGCGGACTGGCTGAGGGCGATGTCTGGATGAAAGATCTGCTGGCGAAATACCAGCCCAGTCAGCGCCCCAAACTGGACATTGGGCCGGATGACACAGCCCTGTTCCAATACTCCGGCGGGACGACCGGCGTCTCGAAGGCCGCTGTGGCAATGCACCGCAACGTGGTGGCCAATACAATGCAAATGAAGGCATGGATTCTCACGGCAGAGGATGGCAAGGAAGTGGTCCTGATGGCCATCCCACTCTTCCATGTCTATGGCATGGTGGCAGGTATGCACTTTGCCCTGGCATCCGGAGCCAGCATGGTGATGATCCCCAATGCCAGGGATATTCCCGATGTGCTGGAAAACATCAACACATATCACCCGACCATTTTCCCCGGTGTGCCAACTCTATACAATGCCATCAACAATCGTCCGGAGGTGGCGGCCGGGAAGATCGATTTGAGTTCCATCAAGGCTTGCATCTCCGGGTCAGCGCCTCTGATGCGCGAGACCAAGGAGAAGTTCGAGAAATTGAGCGGCGGCAAGGTCTTCGAAGGCTATGGCCTTTCAGAAGCCCCGACTGCCACCCATTGCAATCCACTTCTCGGAGTCAATAAGACCGGCTCCATCGGCATGCCAATGTCCGATGTGGATGTCAAGATCATCAACCTCGACGATGGCGAGACCGAAATGCCAATGGGCGAGATCGGCGAGATCGTTGTCAACGGGCCGCAGGTGATGAAGGGCTATCACAACATGCCGACCGAGACGGCCAACACCTTGCGAAAAGACAAGGATGGAAAAGTCTGGTTGTACACAGGCGACATCGCCCGCATGGACGAGGACGGATATTTCTACATCGTGGATCGCAAGAAGGAACTCATCAAACCGGGCGGATACCAGGTCTGGCCGCGCGAGGTGGAGGAAGCCATCGCGGCCTTCCCGAAAGTTTTGGAGGTCGGCGTGGCGGGCATCCCCGATCCGTATCGCGGCGAAACGGTCAAGGCATGGATCGTGCTCAGACCCGGCGAGACAGCCACCGAAGCCGAGATCAAGGCTTTCTGCAAAGAGCGATTGGCGGCGTATAAAGTCCCGACACATTATGAATTTAGAAGCGAATTACCAAAGACCACCGTCGGAAAAATCCTGCGGCGCGAGTTGGTAAGGCAACACAAAGAAACTGAAACGGCAAAACCATAAGCGACAAAAAAACCCCTCCATCTCGGAGGGGTTTTTTCATTCCATATTTTGTTACGCCACTTGCGGGGTGCCGCTCTTCTTTCCGGCGGGCGGAGGGAAGATGGCTTCGAACTCTTCACGCGTGATCGATTCAGCATCCAGTAATTTCCTGGCAACTGCATCGAGTTGATCTTTATATTTTTGCACGGTAGATTTAGCCAACTTGTAGGCTTCTTCCACAACCTTGCGGACCTCACGGTCAATTTGCTGGGCCACAGCTTCAGAGTAATCACGCTGCTCTGAAATTTCGCGACCAAGGAAGATCAATTCTTCCTTTTGGCCGTAAGTCATCGGTCCCATTTCGCTCGACATGCCCATGCGCGTGACCATGGCACGCGCCATGCGTGTGACCTGCTCGATGTCATTCGAAGCGCCAGAGGTAATATCATCGAAGATCAACTCTTCAGCGGCGCGGCCGCCGAGGGCCATGGCAAGTTGCGCCATCATCTTCTTGCGCGACATCAAAATACGATCTTCATCCGGGCGGAACCAGGTTACGCCGCCAGCTTGTCCGCGGCCAACGATGGTCACTTTTTGAACAGGATCGGCCTCAGCGATGGCATTGCCAACCACAGCGTGACCCGCTTCATGGTAGGCGATGATGCGCTTCTCTTCATCCGAGATCAAACGGGACTTTCGTTCGGGTCCCATTACGACACGTTCAATTGCCTCTTCGAGTTCGGGCTGGCCGATGGCTTTCTTGTTGCGGCGGGCCGCGAGAATGGCGCTTTCATTGACCATGTTCTCAAGGTCGGCGCCCACAAAACCTGGAGTGCCGCGCGCAAGCGAACCCAGATCAACAGTCGGCTCCAATGGCTTGCCCTTGGAGTGGACTTTCAAAATGGCTTCGCGTCCCTTCACATCGGGACGGTCGAGCGTCACGCGGCGATCAAAGCGGCCCGGGCGCAGAAGCGCTGGATCGAGAATATCGGGGCGGTTGGTGGCGGCAATAATGATGACGTTGGTGTCGGTGTCGAAACCGTCCATCTCGACCAGCATCTGATTGAGGGTTTGTTCGCGCTCATCGTGCGAACCACCGAGTCCCGCGCCGCGCTGGCGGCCGACAGCATCGATTTCGTCAACGAACACGATACACGGCGAGTGACGCTTAGCCTGCTCGAACAGGTCACGCACACGGCTGGCGCCGACGCCCACGAACATTTCAACAAACTCGGAGCCTGAGATGGAGAAGAACGGCACGCCCGCTTCGCCAGAGACGGCTTTTGCCATCAAAGTCTTACCGGTTCCGGGAGGGCCGACCAACAGAACACCTTTGGGAATGCGCGCGCCAAGCTGAATAAATTTTTGAGGCTCTTTCAGGAACTCAACTACTTCATGGAGTTCCTCCTTGGCCTCCTCCGCACC
>JAMDBC010000077.1 GCA_023484185.1 Chloroflexota bacterium
AAGTGTTGGAAGAAGCGCCCGCTTACGCAGTCTTGATCCTGACCGCCGATAACCCCGAAGGACTTTTGCCGACCATCAATTCACGCTGTGAAATATTGCGCCTGCGGCCTGTGTCTGTGGAAATCGTCGGCGCTTTCCTGAAAGAAAAAGGCGCGGACGAAGAATCCGCGCGGCTGATCTCGCACATCAGCGGCGGACGTCCCGGTTATGCACTGCGGCTGATGCAGGATCCGTCCGCGCTGGAATTTCGCCGGGAAAAACTTGCCGATCTGCAGACTCTGCTGCCCGCTTCGCGCGTGGATAAATTTTCCTATGCCGAGAAACTCGCCAAAGATAAGGATGCCATGCGCCGCGCGCTGCTGGTTTGGATTTCGTTCTGGCGCGATGTTTTACTGCGCGTGGGCGGCGCGTCCACGCCGATCGCGAATGCGGATCGGGCGCAGGAAATCGAGTTTTTAGCGGGACTCGTTTCGTTGTCCGAGGTGAGGCGCGTGGTGTCGGATCTGGAAAAAACCTTGCAGCGCATGGACGCCAATGTCAACGCGCGCCTGCTGGCGGAAGTCCTGTTGCTTGATTGGCCGAAAGTCTAGTTCATGCCAAAAATTTGCATTGTTCCCACAGTGGACGGCATCGGGGGCGGGGCTTCGTTCCGAAATAACTTTGAAGCCGGGCTGAAAGCGCGCGGAGTTAATGTCACACATGATCCGGAGGATTCCCCGGACGCGATCCTGGTCATCGCCGGGACGAAAAATATTGCGCCGTTGGTACGCGCCCGCAGGCGCGGCGTGCGCATCGTCCAACGGCTTGATGGCATCAATTGGATCCATCGCAAACGCAACACAGGCATTCGTCATTTCGTACGCGCCGAATATGGCAATTTTGTTTTGTCATTGATTCGCGCGCGGGTCGCGACGCGCATTTTGTATCAGAGCGAATTTTCGCATCACTGGTGGGAAGATTGGTACGGCAAGCCGCGCGCGCCTTTTACGATCATCCACAACGGCGTTGATTTGGATACTTATTCGCCGCACGGCGCTGCAGAGGCTGCACTCGAGCATTATCGTTTGCTGGTCGTCGAGGGCAATCTCGGCGGCGGCTACGACATGGGACTCGACCATGCCATTGCGTTGGCTGAAACGCTGGCGGAAAAATACAGCTTCCCGATGGAATTGATGGTGGTCGGAAAAATTAGCGACGAACATGCCGCGCGCGTTCAAGCGCGGGCACATATTCCAATCCTTTGGGAAGGCGCGGTGGCGCGCGAACAAATCCCGGAGATCGATCGCTCCGCACATTTGCTTTTTTCCGCCGACCTCAACGCGGCCTGTCCCAATTCCGTCATCGAGGCGCTTGCGTGCGGATTGCCCGTCGCGGCTTTCGATACCGGCGCGTTGAACGAACTTGTCGTTGGCGATGCAGGCCGACTCGCACCGTATGGCGGCGATCCGTGGAAATTGGATAAGCCGGATATTTCCGGGCTGGCCGATGCCGCCGCCGAAATTCTACGCAACCGTCCGCGCTTTCGGGCGGGCGCGCGCACACAGGCTGAAAGATCACTGGGCTTGGATAGGATGACGGATCGTTATCTGGAATTTTTGCTGGAGGAATAAATTGTCCGGGCATAAAGTCACGAAGTTGTAAATCCAGCAATCAATAATCATGCCACCAAAATTCGATCCAAAACTTCATCACCGACGTTCCGTCCGTCTGCAAGGATATGACTATTCACAAGCAGGCGCATATTTTGTGACGATAGTGACTCACCAGCGTGAATGTTTGTTCGGCGAAATCGCAGGTGGAAATATGAGATTGAATGAGGCAGGGAAAATCGTTCAATGGGAATGGCTAAACCTGTCACAAAGATTCGATTATGTTGAATTGGGCGCGTTCGTAGTTATGCCAAATCATTTTCATGGACTTGTCACATGCCATGAAACCGCAGGGGCGACCCGCCAGGGCAAAACCAACGTGTCATCAAACAAGACACCCTCGTATGACATGGCGTTTGAAAGCATCGAAGGGTCGCCCCTACCCCGCGGCCCCAAACCGGCCTCGCTGGGCGCGATCATCGCACAATTTAAATCGCGCGCGACCAAACGATTATGGAAAATTCCATCGCTGACTGGAATACCGATCTGGCAAAGAAATTATGGAGCCCGCCCTGAGCCTGTCGAAGGGAACATATCGTCCAAAACGAAAAAGAAATGGACAACATCTGGAAATACATTGGATCGAATCCGTTCATGTGGGCAGACGATGACGAAAACCCGTTGAAGGCGCGATAATTCATACTTCTTTTCCGTTATAATCCCCCTTAATACATCCAATTCATGGAGAGAGTACATGCCCAGGAAAAAGGGTTCTGTTACGCTTCCTTTACCTCCCGAAGAGATCATCAAAGATTATCGTTTAGCCTACCAGTCGCGGCAGGCATCGCTTATTGGACGACGCGAAGTGTTGAGCGGCAAGGCCAAATTCGGAATCTTCGGCGACGGCAAGGAGATCGCCCAACTCGCCATCGCGCATGCCTTCCGCAAAGGCGACTGGCGTTCAGGCTACTACCGCGACCAAACCTGGATGTTCATGCTTGGCGTCAATAACATCGCCGAGTTTTTTGCGCAACTCTACGCCCACGCCGACCTCAACTACGAACCTGCCACCGCAGGCCGCGCCATGACCGCGCATTTTGCATCGCGCTATATTAATCCCGACGGCACATGGAAGAATCAAACCGAGATGTTTAACGTCGCGGCAGATGTCTCTCCCACCGCCGCGCAAATGCCACGCGCAGTCGGGCTGGCGTACGCGTCCCTTGTATATCGTCAATCCGAAGAATTAAAACAGTTTACGCAATTCTCGCATAACGGCGACGAAGTCACGTGGGCCAGCATCGGCAACGCCTCCACCGCCGAGGGCATGTTCTGGGAATCGGTTAATGCCATTGGCGTACTGCAGGCGCCCGCGGTCATCACGGTTTACGATGACGGCTACGGCATCTCCGTCCCCAATCAATTCCAAATGGTCAAGGAAAATATCGGCGCCATTCTGCAAGGCTTTCAGCGCGACCCATGTCCCGAGCCGGAGTGTGAGCGCGGCTATGAACTTTTCAGTGTACGCGGCTGGGATTATCCCGCCCTGCTCGAAACCTATCAGGCCGCGGCAGAAATTGCGCGCACGTATCACATCCCCTCGCTGGTGCATGTCACCGAAATGACACAACCTCAGGGGCATTCCACGTCAGGTAGTCACGAACGATATAAATCTGCAGAGCGACTCAAGTTCGAAGAAGAGTTCGATGGGGTGCGAAAGATGCGCACATGGATGATAGAGAACCGCGTCATTTCGGAACCGGAGCTGGTCGCCCTTGAACAAGCGGATCAAAAGTCTGTCGAGGGAATCCGCAAAACGGCATGGGATGCATTTCTCA
>JAMDBC010000047.1 GCA_023484185.1 Chloroflexota bacterium
CGGCGTGTCTGTCGGCTTGGCAATGGTCACCTGCGCCCACGAAGCCGGATGTGGAGGCGTCGGCGCGGCGTTGTTTGCCAGCAATGCCAGAACAGGTGAAGTAGTTGCCGACCATGCGGCGACCGCACATATCAACAAACCAACGATCAAAAAAAGAACCGGATATAACGGACTGCGTTTTGTTCTTGGGGTTGGATTGCCTGCTTCTGGGTGAGTGGACAAATCTGGGTGCGCGGGCAGGATTTGCTGACGGGCAGATTGGGCACGCGGCAAAAGCCCGATCAGGCTGGAACTTTGGGCAGGCGTGATTTCCCGAGGCTTTTCCGCCGCTTCATTTTTGGGTAAACGACTCTGCGCCCATTCCAATCCCTTTTGCGCGCGCGGACTGTTGGGGTTGAGCCTGAGCGCCCGCTGAATATATTCCATGCTGTCACGCGGATCAGCGATGGCCGCCAGCACCAGCCACGGATCTTCGCTTTGAGGCGCGAGCGAAGCGGCTTGTTCCGCCCACTTACGAGCTTCAGTGCGGTTGTTATTCCACAAGGCTTCTCGTGCTTTTTGTACCGCTAAACGGGCTTCATCCGTTTGATTGTTCATAGGCTAAGGGGTTGGGGCTGGGGTGGGCTCGACGTTTTCATTGTTGACGAAGCACAGGATTCCGTTGACAACTCCATCCGCGACCTGGTCCGTGTGCTGGGTCAAAATTTCACGGTCGAGATTCAAAAAACCGGTTTCGATAATAGCCGCAATTGTATCAGGGTCAATTTCTGAAAAGGCATGATAGCTGGTCATATCTGCCGTGATGCTGCCCGGATGGAATTTCAGGCCGGTGGCGGTGTGATAACGGTCAATGAGGCAGGCCAGTAAACGGTTGGCGCGGTTTTGATCGCGCGTATTCAAAGCCGCGGCGACTTTGAAGCCTGTCGCCTGATCGTTGATGTACTGACACGAATCATTATGGATGGATACGATGGCGACGGCGCGATAACCGTTCAAGCGCGTATCATATTCGTTAAGCAGGTCCACTTGAAAACCGCGCTCGTTTAGTTTCTTCTGGACGAGAGTTGCAATATTGAGATTGACTTCGGCCTCCGTCAAAGTGACGTTGCCGTTGCTATCCGTGCAGACCGCGCCGGAGTCGTTGCCTTTATGTCCTGAAACGATCCCGATCCTGAGCGGCGCCTGCACTGGAAGGTTTGGATTGCTGGGAGCCTGAGGGGTTAGAAGCAAAGCCAGTTTGTCCGAGAAGGAGGCGGTGGAGAAATTGGCCGGCGTCCACATTACGAAAACGGTTGCCAGCAGAATAGACACAAAGATCGTGGTTTGCACCGCGTGTAGCGGTTTGGAGTGTCGACGCTGATTGCGCAAGCTGGGGGGCCGGGATGGCATTGGTTCCATTTTGTTTCGTATATACTAATCAATTGTAGGGCAAAAGGCAAGGGGGGTTTTGTCTACCTGGTAAAAGGGGAGTTTTGTCTACTGGACAAAAAAGCCCAACACGATTTCGCGTTGGGCTTCACGGGTCACCGAAAATTGATTATTTCGTATCTTCTCAAAAGTCGCCATGAAAATCTATTTTCAGATCAGATACTTTATTTCTCCATTTTCCCAGCTATTGCCTGTGCTGACGAAGCAGGAATGGATTTTTGCGTTTGGTCCTGTTGTATGGCCAGCACACCGTTGCGGACCTGGGTAAGGGTCTTTTCCAGCACATCCTGCAAATTCACCAGCGTATCCATGACATAATCGTCGGCGTCCCGGCGCGAAACTTCCGCGTCCGCGCGGCCCTGCGCCAGGATTTGCTCGGCGCGGCGATTGGCTTCCTGTGTGATCATGTCCTTCTGGATCAGTTGCTCAGCTTTTTCACGCGCGAGCGCGATCGTGCGATCCGCCTCCTCCTGCGCCTGTGCCAGGAAACGGTCGCGCTGACCAATGATCTGCTGCGCCTTCTTCACTTCTTCCGGGATGACGATGCGCATCTGGTCAATGATCTCCAACATGCGGTCTTCATCCACAAGCACGTTGTGCGTGAAAGGCACAGCCTTGGCTTCGTTGAAAAGTTCTTCCAAACGGTCGATGAGTTGCAGAATATCCATAGGGTCCTCCGCTCTACAATTGGCGGCGGTGATAACCAATTATATATCAATCTCGCAGTGCATTGGGAGGGAATTGGTGATCAACTAAATCGATCACTTTTGCATGCAGAGCCTTCTCCACAAATGACGGCACCATGCTGGAAACATCCCCGCCAAGCGTGGCAATTTCGCGTACCGTGCTGGACGAGAGGAACGTGTGTTGTTCCGCTGTAATCAAGGCGACGGTCTCGATCTCTTTCGAGAGGCGTTGATTCGCCAACGCCATGCGGAACTCGAACTCAAAGTCCGAGAAGACGCGCAGGCCGCGCACGATGACTTGCGCGTCGACCTTGCGGCAAAAGTCAACCGTCAGACCGCTGTAGCCGGTCACTTTGATCTTGAGATTATCCTTGACGGCTTCCCTCACCAGCGACATGCGCTCTTCGGGCAAAAACATCAGCGACTTGAGCGGCTTATCGTAGACCGCCACAACTACTTCATCGAAAAGACGCGCGGCGCGCGTGGCAATATCAATGTGTCCATAATGGATGGGATCGAACGTGCCGGGAAACAATGCTCTAACCATTTTAGTCTTCTTGTCCTCAGTCTTCTAGTCTGATAGTTGTCCAAGAGTCTGAAGGTCGCCAAGTCAATTTGAGCTACGAGACCAGCGACTAGCCGACTAACTTACATCGCCTTTGCCTTCGCCCCAGAAGCGGCCCAACGCTTCGGCGAGAAGTGTATGTTCAGGCTGTTCAAGGTTGGCATCCAGCTCAAATAAGTTCTGCGCGTGGACGCGTGCCTTCTCGATCAACGCCACATCGGTGAGACTCGCCATTCGCAAACCGGACGCATATCCCGCCTGACGCGTGCCGAGGAATTCACCGGGGCCGCGTTGCTTCAAATCGAGATCGGCCAATGCAAACCCGTCATTGGTCTGCGCCATGGCTTGCAAGCGTTCGTTCTCAACCGAATCTTCGTGATCTGGAATCAACAAGCAATACGATTGCGCCGCGCCGCGTCCCACGCGTCCGCGCAATTGATGAAGTTGCGCAAGACCAAAGCGATTTGCGCCTTCAACCAACATCACCGTCGCGTTCGGGACATCCACACCGACCTCGACCACCGTGGTCGAAACGAGAATATCAAACTGCCCATCGCGGAACTTGAGCATCACATCATCTTTTTCGGCGGGCTTCATGCGCCCGTGCAGAAGGCCAAGTTTCAAGTCGGGGAAAATTTCCTTTGAAAGCGTTTCATGATCGTCCACCGCGGCGCGCAGGGTTTCAAGTTTCTCGCTCTCATCAATGAG
>JAMDBC010000108.1 GCA_023484185.1 Chloroflexota bacterium
ACCTGGCAGAGATGCGCGATATCGATGAAGAAGCTCCGGCCGAAACCGAAGCGCGCAAGTATGGGCTTTCCTATATTAAATTGGATGGCAATATCGGCTGCATGGTCAACGGTGCGGGATTAGCCATGACCAGCATGGACATTGTCAAATTATTCGGCGGCGAACCCGCCAACTTCCTCGATATCGGCGGCGGCGCGGGCGCGGACAAAGTCGCGGTCGCGATGAAGATCATCCTGTCCGACCCGAACGTTAAAGCTGTACTGTTCAACATCTTCGGTGGCATCACGCGTTGCGATGAAGTCGCCAAGGGCATTCTGGTGGCGATGGGTGAAGTCAAGCCAAAAGTGCCGATGGTTGTGCGCCTTGTTGGCACGAACGCAGAAGAAGGCCGCAAGCTGCTGGAAAACGCAAAGATGATCACGGCTGAGACACTGGCTGATGCCGCCAGGAAATCCGTGGCCGCGGCAAAAAGGAAGAAATAACAATGAGCATCCTCATCAATAAAAACACCCGCCTTCTTGTGCAAGGCATTACAGGCAATGAAGGTTTTTTCCATACCACCCAGATGATCAACTACGGCACGAATGTTGTCGCAGGCGTGACTCCAGGCAAAGGCGGCGAATGGGTCTTTGACGGAAAAGTTCCGGTCTTTGACTCGGTCAAATTGGCGGTGGACGCTACCGGCGCGAACGCGACCGTTATCTTTGTACCGGCCCGCTTCGCTCCCGATGCGATGTTCGAGGCCGCGGACGCGGGCATCCCGCTCATCGTCTGCATCACCGAAGGCGTGGCCGTGCAGGATATGATGCGCGTCCGCAATTATATCGACCAGAAGAAAGTCCGCCTGGTTGGACCGAACTGCCCTGGCATGTTGACGCCCGGCGAATCAAAGGTTGGCATCATCCCTGGCAATATTGCCATCCCCGGCAACGTCGGTGTTGTCTCCCGCTCCGGCACGCTGACTTATGAAGTGCTGTACGCGTTGAAGCTGGTCGGCATGGGCGCTTCGACTTGCGTGGGCATTGGCGGCGACCCAGTCAACGGCACGAACTTCATTGACGTGCTGGAAATGTTCGAGCACGATGCGCAGACCGAAAAGGTTGTGCTGATCGGCGAGATCGGCGGTACAGACGAAGACAAGGCCGCGGAATACATCGCATCCAAGATGACCAAGCCGGTTGTGTCGTTCATTGCCGGACAGACTGCCCCTCCCGGCAAACGCATGGGACACGCGGGCGCCATCATCGAAGGCGGCGCAGGCACAGCAGCGGGCAAAGTCAAGGCGCTCGAGGCCGCTGGTGTGAAAGTCGCCAAGCACCCAGAAGAAATTCCATCCCTGCTTAAATAATGCCATTGCAAGGGTCAAAGACCCGAATCAATCTCCTCTTTCAGCAACGGATTGCTTCGTCGGCAACGAACGCCTCCTCGCAATGACAAATCAAAATCCATTAAAAACACATAGAGCCGCCTCAAAGGGCGGCTCTATGTGTATAATCGCGTTTGAATTACTTGTGACCGTCGATGTATGAAACTGCTTCGCCAACTGTCGTGATCTTCTGCGCGGCCTCGTCCGAGATCTCGGTGCCGAACTTGTCTTCAAAAGCCATGATCAGTTCGACCAGATCCAGCGAGTCCGCTTCGAGTTCCTCACGGAAGCGGGCTTCGGGCGTGATCTTCGCCTCATCCACACCGAGCAGGTCCACGATAATTTTCTTGATTTCGGCAAAAGTGTCTGCCATGATAGTATCCTCCGTTACTGATTTTGGGTTTTCGACGTGCCAATTGTATCACAGGCATGTCTGTTGGATTTCACTCACAGGAACACTACCCTATGTCTAAAGTTGCGCCCATTAAAGAACGAAAAGCCGACCACATTAAGATCAATTTGGAGAAGGATGTGCGCTCGGCTCTGACCACCGGACTCGAAAAATATCATTTCACCCATGAGTCCCTGCCTGAACTCAATTTGGATAAAGTGGATACGAGCCTGACTCTCTTCGGCAAACGGCTGGACGCCCCGATCCTGATCTCTTCGATGACGGGCGGCACGCTTCAAGCCGGGATGATCAACCGGCGGCTGGCCGAAGCGGCACAGGCCACGCTGACAGCGATGGGCGTCGGCTCGCAACGCGCCGCGCTCGAAGATCAATCGCAAGCCAAGACATTCCAGGTCCGCAAATACGCCCCCGATATTTTACTGTTTGCCAACCTTGGCGCAGTGCAACTCAATTACGGCTACACCATTGACCACTGCCGCCGCGCCGTGGACATGATTCAAGCCGACGCACTTTATTTGCATTTGAATCCATTGCAGGAAGCCGTGCAGCACGGCGGCGACACAAACTTCAAAGGCTTGGCAAAAAAGATCGAAGGGGTTTGCAAAAAATTGGAAGTGCCCGTCATTGCAAAAGAAGTTGGCTGGGGAATCTCGGAACGGACAGCAAAGTTATTGGCCAATTGTGGAGTTGCTGCCATCGACGTGGCCGGCGCAGGCGGGACATCCTGGTCTCAAGTTGAAATGCACCGCGCCTCCGACGAATTCACGCGTGAGTTGGCCGCGATCTTTGTCAGCTGGGGAATCCCAACTGTGGAATCGATTTTGAACGTCAAGAAAACTGTGCCCGATATGACGGTCTTCGCCAGCGGCGGACTCAAAGACGGACTCGATATCGCCAAGTGCATCGCGTTGGGAGCAACTCTCGGCGGCATGGCGGGAAATTTCCTGAAGGCCGCGGCAGTTTCGACGGAGAAAGCCGTTGAGATGATGAAGTTGACGAAGGTGCAAATTCAAGTCACGATGTTCGCGGCGGGAGTTGAAACGTTGGAAGAGCTTGCCCTGACTGGCGTAGCCGTGTCGAAGGGTTGAAGGTTGGGAAATTGGTTGAGCGGTAAGGTTGTATAATTATTGATAGAGGTGACCTATGACTACTTTTGAACAAACTCTTTTACGAGAAGTTGCCACCTTGCCAGAATCACGCCAGGCAGACGTGCTGGCATTTATTCGTTTCCTGAAAATCAGCGTCATAGATGATGGCGAACAGGAACGCGAATACGATGAAGCTATCAAGGACGCCCGCGCCACGGCGATACACTACAAAATCACCGAGAAAGATATTGAGGATGAAATCCGCGCGGTAAGAGAAGGCAAAGGGAAATGAAGCGCGTCGTGCTTGACACAAATATTTTTGTGTCCATGGCAATGGGTGGACAGGTCGGTAAAATCAATGACAATTGGAGAGCGGGGGAATTTACTCTTGTCGTCAGCGAAGACATCGTATCCGAATATTTGGACGTCTTACAAAGGGCAAAATTACATCTGAAATCCCGCACCATCGCGATCATCGTAAATCGTATCTATCGCAAAGCGGAATTCGCAACTCCAGGAGAGAGTGTCTCTATCATTCAAGCTGATCCAACTGATAACAAATTCATCGAAGCCGCCATCGCCGGAAAAGCAGATTACATTGTCAGTGGCGACAAGCATCTTTTGGGCATCAAGGAATTCCAGTCCATTCCCATCATCACCGCGCGAGTTCATTGATTTGCTCGAATCAAATGGATAAAGAGCATAGAGAAAAACTTCGCGAAACACCTCATTGAATGGACAGCTGCCGATGCCGAACCAGAAACCACCGCGGAACTCGTGCACATGCAAGCAATGATTTCGCTCTGGCAACATGTGTGGAATGAAGCCAGTCAGAATCCCAAACAAAGACACCTTCTTTCCGTGCAGGCAAAAGATTGGTCAGACAAGGCTGTAGATCTTTCAGGATTGGTTTAGCGATTGAAACTTGGAAGGCAACTTATGAATGGAAAATTGCTGGAAAATATCACATATCAATTGGATGGCATCCACCGTAACACGTCCACTCTGGAAAAAATCATAAGGACGCAGGGGATATCACTCCCGATTACACTCCTTATGAGGCAGGCCTTGGATTTGCCGTTGCTCTCAATAAAAGCGCAGACTTTATGGGCAGGCAATCTCTTGAAAAAATGAAGGCGGGAGGCGTAAAGTAAAAATTGTGCTGCCTGACTCTCGATGACCCGGACACGAAAACATTCGGAAGCGAATCGATTCGCGACCAGGATAAAGTTGTCGGCCGGGTGACATCCGGCGGATGCGGCTACACTATCAACAAGAGCATCGCATACGCATACCTGCCCATTGAACTGGCGAGGCCGGGAACATGTCTCAGCGTGGAATGTTTTGGGATCCAGATTCCGGCCACAGTCGAGAAGGAACCGCTGTACGATCCGAAAGGCGAAAAAATAAAATCGTGAGCCAGAATAAAATTCAGGCCGTCATCTTCGATTTTGGCGGCGTCCTTGTGGATTGGAGTCCACACAATTTATATCGTCATTACTTCGAACAGCCGCATGAGATCGACCGCTTCCTGTCCGAGATCAATTTTGCCGAATGGAACGCCCAGCAGGATAAAGGGCGTCCATTCGCGCAGGCGGTTGCTGAGTTGTCATCAGAGTTCCCGCAACATGCGCGCCTGATCAGTGCCTTTCATGAACATTGGGAGGATTCCATCGACGGCCCGATTGCAGGGACGGTTCGGATCCTGCAGAAACTGAAACAGTTTGGATATCTGCTTTATGGGCTAAGCAATTGGTCGGCAGAAACTTTTCCACTGATTCGCGAGAAGTTCCCTTTCTTTGACTTGCTCGACGACATCCTACTTTCCGGCGAAGTAAAATTGATCAAGCCCGATCCGCAGATTTTTCGCTTCATGCTGGACAGGAAGCGGTCGATCTCATAGGCTTGTCTCTTCATTGACGACTCGCTTGCAAACATCAAAACGGCCAACGAACTTGGTTTTGTCGCCATCCACTTTCAATCGCCTGCGCAGCTTGAAATAGAATTATCCGCGCGTGGCGTTTTATGATGATGGAAAACAACAAATTGCGAATAGGGAAACTTTTTTATGATCTCATCTCTGCTTCCCCAGATCGAAGCTGAACTTCAGCGCCAGGTCGCGCGACTTAATTCGCCGCGCACAAAAACCTTTCATGAAATGCTCACTTATCACATGGGCTGGACAGGCGAAGGCGCGGGCGCTGAAGCGCGCGGAAAGCGCATCCGCCCATTGCTGGTTTTACTTGCGACTGCGTCGCGTGGAACAGATTGGGCATCCGCCTTGCCAGCCGCGGCAGCAGTTGAATTGGTGCATAATTTTTCGCTCGTACATGATGATATTCAAGATAATTCGCCAAAGCGCCGGGGCCGCCTCACTGTGTGGAAAAAATGGGAGCTGCCGCAAGCCATCAATGTTGGCGACGCCCTGTTCGTCATTTCAAATCAAGCCATGATGGATTTGGCAAAATATTACCCAACCGAAATCGTTGTCCGCGCTGCAGGTTGTTTGCAAGACACCTGCCTCGCTCTGACACGCGGTCAGTTCCTTGATATGTCTTATGAGAATCGTACAGACTTATCGATGGAAGATTACTGGCCGATGATCGAAGATAAGACCGCAGCTTTGCTCTCGGCTTGCACACAAATTGGCGCTATTCTCGGCAACGCAGACGATGCAACAATCGAACAATACCGCATCTTTGGCCGGGACCTTGGGCTGGCTTTCCAGGTTCAGGACGATATCCTCGGCATCTGGGGCAACGAGGCGCTGATGGGTAAATCCGTAGCCAGCGATTTGGTGGAAGGAAAGAATTCCCTGCCGGTGTTGTACGGCCTAAGCCAACAGGGAAGATTCGCTCAACGTTGGGCCGCGTCTGCCATACGTCCAGATGAAGTTGCGGGGGTCGCAAAGATGCTGGTTGATGAAGGCGCGTACGAGTTTGCCCAGCGCGAGTCAAAACATCTAACTGATCAGGCGTTGATTGCGTTGAAAAAAGCTAATGCGCACGGCGAGGCCGGCCAGGCGCTGACCGATCTGGCGCGCAAGTTGCTCAATCGAGAATCTTGATTTATAATCCCAGCGCCAGCGGGTGTAGTTCAGTGGTAGAACGCTTGCTTCCCAAGCAAGATATCGTGGGTTCGAGTCCCATCACCCGCTCTAAGGTAGAAAAGGCTTTCAAAACACCGTCATGCAACGCCAGAAATGGCAGAAATGACGGTGTTTTATATATCCCCGAACAGCACCGTGCCGCACCATACTCGCCCATTAAGTAATATCATTTTACAGGCAAGTAGAAGCACTGGCAGACAGATCAACAGGGTATTTCCTCCTGACCGAGGACGCAGCTTGAATTTGAATTGTGCTTACCCTGCACAATGACGGGTGTTTCGGGTATGCTTGAGAAATCGTGCGGGGAAGACCCTGCAAAGGAAATTGCGTGAACAAAGAAGCCAAAGCTAGAATCAAGATCAACAAGCTGCTGGAAGAAGCAGGGTGGCGTTTTTTTGATTCCGAAGATGGACCCGCCAATATTCAGCTTGAATTGCATACCAAGATCACCCAAAAAGAGTTTGATGCCTTTGGTGAAGATTTCGAGACAACCAATGTTAGATAATCCTTTTCTGTCAGGAAAATATCGTCCAGCACTGTGGACGCATTATGCCAGTTCGCCAGATCGCCCGCACGATGGGGTGTGCCTAAAATTCAATTATCAAAAACTCAATCAGCGCATTTCTGACACCTTCGCGGATAGACAAAATATTTTGTAGAAAAAGGCGCAGTGAAATACGATGACCTGAAACTTTTTCGTCAACCGCCATTCAGTTTGGATAATATTTTGGAACTTGGCGATGTGGAAATTGAAGAACGAGCCAGGGAATATTTCCGCGTGAATCACGATGAAATCTTTCTGGTTAAGTCAAAAGATTGGGGCAACGAGAATGAGTATCGCTGGCTTGTTCATAGTAGAAACGACGCCCCAGAATATATATCCATTGACGGCGTTTTGGAAGAAGTATTGGTTGGCGAGGAGTTTCCAAGAGTCTATGATCCAAGCCTGTCTGCTTTATGCGCCGCCCTCAATGTCCCTCCAAAAAGACTTCACTGGTTCAATGGTATTCCCGATGAGAGACCAATCTACCCTGCCTAGAAAGTTGCTGGCGGCGAAGCGCGTCAATATCCTGACGGACACACGTCCGCAGGCGGATACGTCCGCGTGGGAAAAAGATATTGAGGAAAAGGTTTACGAACTGTACGGTCTGACCGAGGAGGAAGTAAAAATCGTAGAGGGGCGGTAGTAGTAGATAAGTTGCTATTTAGCCACTTTCACCCAACTAGCCCCAACTTCTCTCCATGCGCCTGGGCTAAGTTTGATAAACTTGAAAGGTCGCAGGAGCCATTTTGTTGCTATAATATTGGCAGAAAGGTGCGTGTGCCATGTTAGAAAAAGAACTTTCCTTTTTCGAGAAAAACAAGGAAAAATGGCTCGGCCAATATGAGGCCAAATTCGTTCTCATCAAGGGTGAAGAACTGGCAGGCGTGTATGATACCAACGAGGAGGCGTTGACTGCCGCCGCCTCCTTGTTTGGACTTAGATCCTGCTTGATTCGCCGCGTCACAAAAACCCAGGAAGAAATCAAACTGCCTGCTCTTACGTTAGGACTACTATATGCCAATCCTACACACTCAACTTACGGGACAAGCACAAACTCCTAACGGAAAAACCGTTCCATTGCCGCCCCCGCTGGCGCTCATGCAGCGCGGTCCGATCGTTCAAGTGACCATTGGGGTGGAGCAGAACATGGCTCAACAATTGGTGGCACAGGGAGCACAATTGCCGCAACCTGTTTCGGGAGTTGCGCTCATTGATACAGGCGCGACGTCAACTTGCATTGATGAGGTAATTGCTCGACAACTCAACCTGCCTGCCATTGATGTAATAACCATTGCTTCGGCGTCCCATGCCAATTCAAAGCAGAATGTCTATCCCGCCTTGATCGAAGTGATTGGGATTGCAATCAAGTTCAATGCCCTGCGAGCAATCGGCGTTCCTCTTGCCAATCAGGGAATCCAGGTTCTGATTGGACGAGATTTGCTGCAACATTGCACTCTGTTTTACAACGGGATGATAGGTTCTTTCACGTTATCAATCTAAAAGAACATTGGAACTCCAAAAAGAAGGCGAAGGATAACCATGGACACACGCACAAAAGCCGAGGAATTGGCAACGCGTCCCTATGTCATCATGACTTCTGTCGAGAAAACGACAGACGATCAGCCAATCTACTTTGCCCGCGTTCTCGAAATGGATGGATGCTTCGGGCAGGGTAAAACGCGCGAGGCGGCTATTGAAGACCTGCACCTCGCAATGGTGGACTTCATCGAAAGCCTGGTTGAAGATGGACTACCTGTCCCTAAGCCTACACCGCTCGAACATACACTGGGAACGGCGACCCAAGGAGCATTCACTTTTACAAAGCAAGGACAAACGCTTCAGCCCAAACCGAATGATGCCCATCGGGATGTTTATCTTCTTTTCGCCCATGCAGGGTAATAGGAGTATGCTGACTGCCTCTCTGTCTCTAACAGGGAGGCAGTTTTGTTTCAGTAGACCGCATCCTGGCGGCGAAGCGCGCCAACTCCGCGGCAGACACAAGCGAATTGGAACACGAGCTTGACTAGTTGATCTCGTTCTTAATATTTACTTTGAGGAGAGCTGAACAATGTCCGAAATCAAATACGAAATCATCAAAAAGATTGGCGTGCTGTCCAAGTCTGGCTCTGGCTGGACAAAGGAACTCAACCTGATTAGTTGGAATGATAGGGAGCCGAAGTATGACATCCGCGAATGGTCACCGGATAGGGAGAAGATGGGTAAAGGCGCAACCCTTTCCAGGGAAGAGTTGCTGGCATTGAAAGAATTGCTGAACGGCATCCAACTGTAATTAAGCTGGCGGATGGGCACGGTCAACTTCACGAGAAATTAGTTCGCAATGACGCCGTTGTTATCAAACAGGAGTGCATAATGTCAAAGTCATTTAAAGACATGGATGAGATCGTCCGATACCTTGGGCTGGTGGAGGAACGCCTGAACGTACTCGAGGAGCAAAGGAACACCCTTGTTTTCTCCTACCTCACCTTGCGCACCACCATCGGTGTGCTCGGCATGTCCCTGCCCTTCGTAGTCTCGCTCGGCGCGCTGGTGCTATTCAAGACCGGCTTTCAAAGCTCGATCAGCGGCTACTACTACACCGGCATGCGCAATGTATTGGTCGGGACGCTGTGGACCATTGGCTTCTTCCTTTTCTCTTACAAGGGCTATGAGCGCGTCGACGACATCGCCGGCAACCTCGCCTGCCTCTTCGCGGTCGGTGTAGCTCTCTTCCCTACATCTCCTGACGGCGCCACGCAGGCTGGCGTCCTGCTGGTTGGGACCGTCCACGCGGTCTTCGCAGGCTTGTTCTTCCTCACCCTTATCTACTACTGCCTCTTCCTTTTCACCAAAACCGACCCGCAGGTACCTCCCACGAAACGAAAGCGGCAGCGTAACGGGGTCTATCGCGCCTGTGGCTACACGATTTCCGTATGCATCCTGCTGATCGCCATCTACATGTTTCTTCCGCCACAGCTTGCCTCCCTTTTTACAACCTATAGACCGGTCTACTGGCTCGAGGCGCTCGCCATTCTGGCCTTCGGCCTTTCCTGGTTCACCAAGGGTGAGGCGATTCTCAAAGACGAATCCTGACCTCCACCGCCTCCACGCCCAGTCCCAGCTGGACGCAGGCTGGCGGGTGGATACCGTTAATTTCACCGAGCAGTGGGTTCGCTCCATTCGGCAGAAATTATTCATAGCGACCCGATGGTACAATACCCCAACTATGCCAGATTTAATTGTGGTTGGCGGCGGGTTGGCTGGAAGCGAGGCCGCCTGGCAGGCCGCCGAACGCGGGCTGAATGTTTTGCTATATGAAATGCGGCCTGCGCTTTCCACCGGCGCGCATGAAACCGAGTATCTGGCTGAACTGGTTTGCTCCAATTCCCTTGGATCAAATTTGCAGGACCGCGCCTCCGGTGTTTTGAAAAACGAGTTGCGCCGACTCGGCTCGATGCTTTTAGGATGCGCCGAAGCGGCGGCCTTACCGGCCGGCGCGGCCCTGGCTGTTGACCGTGAACTTTTCGCCAGGCTGGTCACTGAACGAATCGAAAATCATGCGCGCATCAAAATCATGCGCGAGGAAGTAAAAGAGATTCCATCCACGCCGACGATTATCGCCTCCGGCCCGCTGACTTCGCCCGCGCTCTCACAGAAGATCGCGCAGCTCAGCGGCGAGGAGCAACTTTTTTTCTTCGACGCCATCGCACCTATTGTTTCGCGCGAAACTGTGAACATGGCTATTGCCTTCCGCGCTTCGCGCTACGAAAAAGGCGAACAAGAGGAAGGCGATTACATCAACTGTCCATTTACCAAAGACGAATATTACGCCTTCGTCGAAGCGCTGATGCAGGCCGAGCGCATCGAGCTTCGTTCTTTTGAAGACGCCATCCGCTCCGGCGTGAAAGCCGGTCATTTCTTTGAAGGTTGTCTGCCGGTGGAGATCATCGCCGAACGCGGAAAAGATTCGTTGATGTTTGGCCCGATGCGCCCAGTTGGTTTAATAGATCCATGCACAGGCAAGTGGCCTTACGCCGCCGTTCAACTTCGACAGGATAACCTCGCAGGAAATCTTTATAATCTTGTCGGCTTTCAAACCAATCTGAAATTCCCCGAGCAGAAGCGCGTCTTGAGAATGATCCCCGGATTGGAAAACGCCGAGTTCGTCCGCTATGGGCAGATGCACCGCAACACATTTATCGCCTCGCCCAAACTTCTGCGTCCCACGCTTCAATTCATCAACCGCGATGATCTTTTTTTCGCCGGTCAGATCACGGGCGTAGAAGGTTACATGGGCAATATTGCCACCGGCCTGCTGGCAGGTATAAATGCCGCGCGCCTGCATCGTGGTCAAGGACTCTTCACGCTTCCGCAAACCACCATGCTTGGCACTTTGTGTCATTACGTCACACATGCCGATCTCAAAGACTTCCAGCCGATGAAAGCCAACTTCGGGATTTTGCCTGCGCTGGAAAGCACGAGGCGCCTCAGCAAACGCGAACGCGCCGCAGCCTACGCGACTCGTTCCATCACTGCACTTGAAACTTTTCTGGATTCTCATGACTAGACGCAGAATTGCCATTTACCTTTCGATCATTGGACTATTATTTGTGCTCGCCTTAAGCTGGTATGCGCGGGCGTTCTATCTGGACCGGTTGGCGGCCTCCGTTATATTTGACGGCAAGCGCGCCTATGCTGACGTTCAGACACAAGTCGCGTTCGGGCCGCGCATTCCCGGGTCGGACGCGCACGCCAAAATCCTGGCATGGATGCGGACGGAACTCGAGTCAGCGGGCTGGCAAGTCGAAGTCCAGCAATCGGAAGCGATGGGACATCCGATTCAGAATCTGGTTGCGCATCGGTCAGACGTCGCGCCGCAAATCATCCTCGGCGCGCATTATGATTCGCGCCTGCACGCCAACCGCGATCCGAATCCCGCCAACCAAAATCGACCCGTGCCTGGCGCAAACGATGGCGCATCGGGCGTGGCAGTGCTGCTCGAACTGGCGCGCACACTGCCAAAAGAGGGCATCCCCGTTGAGCTGGTCTTCTTCGATGTGGAGGATAACGGCGAGATCCCCGGCTGGGACTGGATTCTGGGATCGACTGCCTTCGTTCAAAACATGAAAACCAAACCGCAAGCCATGATCCTGGTGGATATGGTCGGCGGCGCAAATCCAAAGTTTTACATGGAAGGTAATTCGGACGCGAAATTGAGAACTTCGATCTGGACGACGGCCTCAAAATTGGGGCTTCAAGACTCGTTCATTTCGCAGGTAAAATACAACATTCTTGACGATCACATTCCGTTTGTGCAGGCCGGGATTCCCTCGGTGGACATCATTGACATTGATTATCCATACTGGCACACGCTCGCCGATACGCCCGAACACGTTTCCGCTGACAGTCTCAAAATGGTGGGCGACGTGCTCCTGGAATGGCTCGGCGAACAAAAGCCGCGATCAAATTGAATTGTCAAATCGAACCAGACAGCGTGTCAACCAAACTTGAAAAGTGAACTGATACCAGCGGCAAAACAAAATTCAAAGGGGCCGGCCCGGGTCTGGGACTGACCATCACGCGTGGTATCATCGAAGCGCACGGCGGGACGATTTTGGTAGAATCACCAGGCTGTGACGAAGAAAAATGTTCCGGCTCCATCTTTCATATTTTGATCCCCGCCCGCGCAGAATCCACTGACCCGAAAGTCGCCAAACTCTTCGGAAAATTGGAGAAAGAAAACCCGAAACCCGATGGCCAAGAGAATTCCCCAACCGACACAAGCGCCGCGTGAACGCGCTTTTCTGGTCGGCGTTGATATTTACCAGAAGGAACAACATCTCACGCTCGAAGATTCACTTACCGAACTCGCCCTGCTTTCCGATACTGCCGGGCTGGATGTCGTCGGCGAACTGACCCAGAAATTGGATCATCCCAACCCGCACACTTTCATTGGTCCGGGCAAAATAGAGGAACTCCAGGCTTTAACTGAAGAGACTCTGGCGCAGGTCGTTATCTTTGATGATGAACTATCGCCGCGTCACCAACGCGAACTTGAAAAAATATTTGCACCCAATGTCCGGATCATCGACAGGACGGCTTTAATCCTGGACATCTTTGCACAGCACGCCCACACCGCCGAGGGAATGGTGCAGGTTGAACTTGCTCAATATGAATATTTCCTGCCGCGTCTTACCGGACAGTGGACGCATCTCGCTCGACAAGCTGGCGGCGGCGGCGGACGAACCGGCTCGACCGGCGGCGTCGGCTTGCGCGGCCCCGGCGAGACCCAGCTCGAAGTAGACCGCCGCCAGATCCGCGGGCGGATCGCGCATCTCAAACTTGAGTTGGAAAAAGTCCGCGCACATCGCATGAGATATCGCGCCCAACGAAAACGCTCGCGCATCCCGACTGTTGCGCTGGTTGGATACACCAATGCCGGAAAATCCACATTGCTCAACCGGCTCGCCAAAGCAGATGTTTACACGGCTGACCAACTCTTCGCAACACTCGATCCGACCACGCGCCGCATCGAACTTTCCGGCGGTTATCAGGCTCTGGTCACAGATACAGTTGGCTTCATCCAAAAACTGCCGACGGCTTTGATCGCGGCTTTCCACGCCACACTTGAAGAAATCGCCGAGGCCGATTTGCTTTTGCACGTTGTGGACATTTCACACCCCAACGCGTTGAACCAATTCCAGTCGGTACAGGAAACGCTGAAAGAAATCGGCGCCGGGCATATCCCCGCCATCACCGCGCTGAATAAAGTAGATCGCCTCAGCAAGCCTGAGGTCGCGAGAAAGACGGCGCGTAATTATCCAAAATCGATTGCAGTGTCAGCCCGCAGCGGCCTGGGTCAAGCCGAATTGCTCCACCTGATCAAACAGGAGCTTTATGAGACATATGCGCCGGTGCATGTGCGCCTGCCATATCAACAAGGCGCGTTGATCTCGCTCTTCCACGAGGCCGGACAAGTGGATCGCATCGAACACCAACGCGGCGGCGTCATTATTCAAGGACGCATCCCGGGCCGCCTGGCCGCGCAATTCTCACAGTGGCAGGTTGCCGAAACCCAACCCGAACTTGAAGAGGATGAAATTTAATGTCGAAGTTGCTCGATTGGCTTTCTGAATTTCCCGCCCACCGTAAGGGGCTTTTGCCGCTAATTGGAATCCTTCTAATCATAGCCAACCTTCTCGTGCAATTCATCCTGCCCGGCTGGTGGTTGGCCAGCACAAATCTCCTATTGCACATTGGCTTGATCGTCGCCATCTTCGGACTCATGCCGACATGGGCATTGTAACAAACCCAAAAGGAAATCGCTTCTGGAATATGTTGTTTGGGGCCGGGTTGATACTCGGCCTCGTTTTGCGTTTCTATCTCGCCAGTTTTGCAAAGACGCCCGGCCACGGCGACTCGGCTTTTTATTACACGGTTGCAAAAAACATTGCACTTGGCCGCGGCCCGGTCATTGACTACATTGTCTATTTTTTCAACGGCCTGCTTCCGCTTCCACATTATGCCGGTGATTTTTGGAATCCGAGCGCCTCATTCATCATCAGCATTCCGATGCTTTTATTCGGGACATCCATCCATGCTGCGTTGATCGCCCCGATTCTTTTTGGGATCATTCCTGCCGCGGTCGGATATCTGGCAGGCAGGAAAATCTCCGGTTCAGTCTCGACCGGGGCGCTGGTCGGCCTGCTGACATTTTTTTCCCCGTTCCAGGTCTGGTACTCGGTCTCGACCGAAGCCATTATTTTTTCCGGGGCATTTGGCGCGCTGGCGCTTTATTTCATCATAAAAGGAAGTGAATCATCGCGCAATTTTCTCACCGCTGCAATATTTACCGGGCTGGCTAATTTAATTCGTCAGGACAATATTCTTCTGCTGGGTACACTTGGGATCTGCATTCTGCTATCGTCCATCCCGTGGAAATCAAAACTGCTGATCGCCAGCGCGGCGGTTGGAATTCATATCCTGATCCTCTCGCCTCTATTGATCAAAAATTACACGGAGCTCCACGCGTTCTTTCCGTCCGGTCCGGCAAAGACAGCATTCCTGACGACCTACGAAGACTTCCATTCATTCAACAAAGAAATTGACTGGCCCACCCTGCGCGCCACATTTGGCATCAAGGGAATTATCAACAGAAGATTGCATACCGCCTGGGAAAATTTGCCGCAAGTTAATTATTATATTAACCCCATCCTGACCTGGCTTTTTCTGGCCGCTCTCGCTGGAATGATATTTCTGCGCCGGGAATGGCCCAAACTTCGAATGCTTCTGCCGGCTTTTCTATTCTTTATCTTTGAATATTTGTTTTACTCTTTCATTGCCAATTTCTCCGGCCCCGGCTCGCTGATGAAGAGCCTCGGCGCGTTAATGCCTTTTGTCTGCATCGTGATCGTTGACTTCGCCGCGCAATATGTCCAATCAAAATCAATATTGGCTGGCGCTGCAATTTTACTGGCGGCGTATTGCGGCTACCTGGGCTTCCAACAGAATTATTCTTCGACTGTTTACTATAACGGAGTTTACGAAAGTTATAAGATCGTCAAAAGCGACATCGAGGCGGACGCAAGCAAAAGAGGTATCGCAGAAACGGACATTGTCGTCATGGCGCGTGACACATGGGACGTTAACGAAGGCACGGGCTTCAAAACCGTAATGGTTCCCAACAACGATCTCGATACGATTGTTTACGTTGCCCAACATTACAACGCCCACTATATCCTGCTGCCCGCCAAACGCCCGCGACTGGATTTAATCTACGATTTCAGCAGACCTGATCCACGTTTCTGCTTTGTGGCGGATATTTCCAACTCCAATTTGAAAATATTCTGGATAGATTTCAATCCGTAACAAAAAAGGATTGGCCGTTTGAGCCAATTCTTTTTTGTCGTTCAGTTTTCGAGTAACAATCACTCAAATTTTTAGATCGTCGGCCCTGCGTCAATGACTTCCTGCGGCGTATGATCTTCAAACTTCTTGAAATTCTCAATAAATCGCGCCGCCAACTGACGATACTTCTTGTCATATTCCTTGGTGTCCGGCCAGGAGTTGGACGGGGTAAGCACTTCGTCAGGAACATTCGGACATTTGGTGGGCACATCAAAACCGAAGATCGGGTCTTTTGTAAATTTGACCTTATTCAATTTTCCAGTCAATGCTGCGGACAATAAAGCGCGCGTGTATTTGATGCTGATACGTTTGCCCACGCCATATGGTCCGCCGACCCAGCCGGTGTTGACCAGCCAGCAACTGACCCCGTAGCGCTCAATTTTTCGTTTGAAAATGTCCGCATAAAAATACGGATGATGCACCATGAACGGTCCGCCGAAGCAAGCAGAGAATGTGATCTCTGGCTCATCGCGCAGACCGACCTCGGTCCCGCCGATCTTGGATGTGTAACCAGAAATGAATTGATATAGCGCCTGATTCGGTGTCAGTCGTGCGATGGGCGGCATCACGCCCGACGCATCACAGGTTAGGAAAATAATATTTTTCGGATGTCCGGCTTTTTTCTCGGGGACAGCATTTTCAATGAATTCGAGTGAATATGAAGCGCGCGTATTTTCCGTCAATGTATCATCATCGAGATCAATGTAGCGCGTCACCGGATCGAACGTAACATTTTCCAGAATGGTGCCAAATCGCTTTGTTGTCGCGTAAATTTCCGGCTCGGCGGCCGCGGACAGACCGATGACTTTTGCGTAGCATCCGCCTTCAAAATTGAAAACGCCGCCGTCGCTCCAGCCATGTTCATCGTCCCCAATGAGGCGGCGCGTGGGATCCGCTGACAGCGTGGTCTTACCCGTCCCGCTGAGTCCGAAAAAGAGCGCTACATCATCCGCATCTTCTGGATTCACATTCGCCGAACAATGCATCGAAAGCACGCCCTCGAGCGGAAGCAAATAATTCAAGATCGTGAAAACCGATTTCTTGATCTCGCCCGCATAGGCCGTATTGCCGATGATGGCAAGCTTCTTTTCAAACGAGAGGCAGATAAAAGTTTCGCTGGCAGTATTGTCAACAGCGGGCATGCCTTTGAAGGACGGCATCGCAATGATCGTAAATTCGGGCACGAAACGTTTATATTCTTCAAGCGATTGCGGAACCAAAAACATGTTCCGGACGAACATGCTGTGCCAGGCCAGCTCGGTCACGATGCGAACGGGCAGGCGATATTTTTCGTCCGCGCCCGCGTACAAATCCTGGACGTAAACATCGCGGCCCTGCAAAAATCCCAACATGCGATCATACAGCCCGTCGAATTTTTCCGGCGCGAACGGACGGTTGTAAACGCCCCACCAAACATGACCTTCGCTCGAAACCTCTCGCACAACAAACTTGTCCGTTGCCGCACGCGCCGTATACTTACCGGTATTCGCCACGAATGGGCCGCCCGCCGTCGTCACACCTTCCGCCCGAAAGATGGCCTCTTCATATAATGCTTCCATCGGCAAATTCCAATAGGTCAGACGCAAATTGCCCACGCCCTGATTCGATAAGTTGTAATCCGCCTTTCGCGTTTGCGCGATGGACTCGGCTGGAGTCTTGATGTTCAATAAATTGTTCATAGCCAATCTCTCACCATCTTTTTATCACCGATATAAATTTCGTTCGGGCTGGAA
>JAMDBC010000212.1 GCA_023484185.1 Chloroflexota bacterium
GTTATATCGCCAGCGTATCCGCTCGATGCAGGCTGTGGACGAAATGGTCGCGCGCCTCATCAATGTGCTCAAAGAGACGGGCAAGCTCGATAACACCTACATCATCTTCGCGTCCGATAATGGTTATCATCTCGGCCAGCACCGGCTTTATGCCGGCAAGGGAACGCCTTACGAGGAAGACATCGTCGTGCCATTCATGATGCGCGGGCCGGGCATCCCCGCAGGTTTGGAAGTAAAAGATGCCATCACAGGCAACACAGACATTGCGCCGACGATTGCCGAACTTGCGGGGGTCGTCCCGCCCGCGTTTGTGGATGGCCGTTCGCTCGTACCGTTGTGGAGCGCCAACCCTCCCACACAAAAAGATTGGCGTCAGGGATATTTGATCGAATACTACGGATCTGAAACTGTTTCGGGATACGAGTCGCATTTGATCAGTTCGGGCACCGTCGATCAATTGCGTGAGCCGCCTGACCCTGAACTGTTATTACAATCCGCGCCGCCGCCGACCGATTTCTTTGCCATTCGCACATCGCAATACCTGTATGCTGAATATCCGAGCGGGGAGCGCGAGTTGTATGATCTCAAACAAGACCTGTATGAATTGAATAATATCGCGTCCACCGTCGACCGGAATTTGCTCGGTCAGTTTTCAGCATGGCTCAAAGAGTTGGTCAAATGTTCCGGAGCTTCCTGCCGCGCCGCGGAGCAAATCGGGCTGCAGTGAGCATTCGCAAGTAGTGTTAGAATTTCAGCCGATGAATTCTCAAATGAAAGAACGTTCCTTCTTTACGCGCGGCTGGCTGATTGCCGCGTTGGTATTATTATTTGGCCTTGGACTTGGCATTCGTCTATTCGATCTCACCAACCTGCCGCTCGATTTCCATCCCACGCGCCAATTATTAAGCGCGCTCAAAGCGCGCGGCATGTTCTATCAGACCGCGCCGAACATTCCCGATTGGCAGAGACAAATGTCCCTGCAACAATGGAAGACCAAAGCCGAAGTGGAGCCAGAAGTCTTCGAGCATATTGTCGCCTTCACATATCGTTTCACGGGCGAGCAATTGTGGGTGTCGCGTGTTTACTCCTCGCTGTTCTGGCTCATCGGCGGGATTTTTCTGTTCCTGCTCGTACGCGATCTGATCTCGACCGACGGAGCGGTGATTGCTACCGCCTATTATCTTTTCTTCCCGTATGCGGTAATTGCCAGCCGCAGTTTTCAACCAGACCCATTAATGGTAATGCTGATCATTGTCTTTTGGTGGATGGTAAATCGCTGGGCGGACCTCATCCCCGACCCCTCTCCTAAAAGGAGAGGGGAGTCTTGGGCCTTTGCTATTCTGGCGGGACTTGTGGGCGGGTTCGCGATATTCGTAAAATTTGTCGCGGCCTTTTTCGTGATCGGTGCGGCGCTCGGAGCAGTGCTAAGCCGCTTCAATCTGCGTGATCTTGTCCGTAAGCCACAGGTGTGGACAATGGCCATGCTTGGAATCCTTCCCACCGCCGGTTATTTGTTTTACGGCATCGTGTTGAATGGTTTCCTCGGCCAGCAATTCAGCGGACGATTTATCCCGGCCTTGTTGCTCAGTCCGCTCAACTACGTTCAATGGGCCACGAAGGCCAACATGGCGGCGGGCGGCGTGGCGATCATGCTCGGGTTGTTGAGTCCGTTCTTCGTCCGCGAAAGACGCACTCGTTTCCTCATCTACGGTCTGTGGATCGCTTACATCCTGTTCGGTCTTTATTTCGATTATCACGTCGCGACGCATGATTATTATCATCTGCCGTTTATCCCGATTGTGGCCGTCTCGCTCGCGCCGATCGTGGATTGGGTCTTGTCGCAACTGGCAGGACTCACATCGAAACAATGGATGCGGTTTGCTGCATTCATCATTTTGAGTTATGGCGTGTTTGCGACAGCATGGGATATTCGCAATCAAATGAAGTCGGTGGACTATCGCCCTCAAGCCACCATGTGGGCGCAGATCGGCGATACGCTTGGGCATGGCGGAGGCGTCGTTGCGCTGACTCAGGATTATGGCTCACGCCTTGCGTATTGGGGCTGGCAGGATGCGGGCATCTGGCCGAATTCCGGCGACATTGATTATCAAGGTGTACGCGGCGGCTCATTCGACTTCAATAAGACATTTAACGAGTTGACAAAGGATCAATTTTTTTTTCTTATCACCGACTTTGCTGAGCTCAACCGTCAGCCGCAACTCAAGGAAAAACTTGTAAATTTTGCAGTGTATGCACAGGGCAACGGATATGTGATCTACGATCTGACCGCGTCGGTGAATAAATGAAACATTCGGAATGTCCCATTCTTGTCACAGGGGCACATCGCACCGGCACGACTTGGGTCGGCAAAATGCTGGCGGCTGATGAAGATGTCGCTTATATCAGCGAGCCGTTAAATGTCCTGCATCGTCCGGGTGTTTTTGGCGCGCCCGTCAAACATTGGTACACTTACATTAATAAAGAAAACGAAGCGGAATATTTACCTGCTTTCAATGAGCTGCTTGACTTTGATTATCACCTGTGGGACGAAATCCGCTCCATTCGTTCGCACAAGGATTTTCTGCGCATGGGACGTGATTTTCATATTTTCTATGTGGCCAACTTGCATGGCCAACGTGCCTTGCTCAAAGATCCTTTCACAGTTTTTTCTTTGCCCTGGTTTGCCGAGAAATTAAATTGTCAGATTATCGTGACGGTGCGTCATCCCGCCGCTTTTGCGAGCAGTCTCAAGCGCCTCGACTGGTCTTTCGATTTCGGCGACTTGCTCAACCAGCCCTTGTTGATGCGCGATCATCTTGAACCATATCGCAAGGATATGCAATCCATCACGGCAGACGATGTCATCGGTCAGGCCGCGTTGTTGTGGACCATGATCTACCGCGTCGTTCACACGGACCGCGAGCGGCTGCCGTCCATTCAAATTGTGCGCCACGAAGACCTTTCCCTTGCTCCCCTCGTGGGCTACCGTAAATTGTATGGCGCGCTCGACTTAAATTTCACTATGCGCGTCGAGAGGATGATTTTCAACTCGACAAGTTCCGAAAACCCGACCGAATTATCGAAAAACAAAACTCATTCGGTGAAACTGGACAGCCGCGCCAACATGGACAATTGGAAGAAACGTTTAAGCGCGGATGAAATTACTCGCATCCGGCGCGTGACCGAAGAAGTCGCGCATCTTTATTATCCAGAAGCGGATTGGAATTGAAACCGTATCTCCCGCTGGTCTCCATCGTGACGCCATCCTTTAATCAGGCGCGCTATCTCGAAGCCACGATCCAGTCCGTGCTTTCGCAGACTTATCCGCGCCTCGAATATATCATCGTGGACGGCGGCT
>JAMDBC010000089.1 GCA_023484185.1 Chloroflexota bacterium
CACGATCTCGGCATTCTGGTTGACCGCGACGACGAAGGCTACCTCCTGCAAATTTTTTCCAAACCCATTCAAGACCGCCCAACCATGTTCATCGAAATCATCCAACGCCACGGCTCACAAAGTTTTGGCAAAGGAAACTTCAAAGCGCTGTTCGAGTCAATCGAGCTGGAACAGGAAAGACGCGGTAATCTTTAACTGTTGGAAAGTTGGAAGGTTGACAAGTTCATTTGTGACCTTCCAACTTTCCAACTTTCCAACCTTAAACCTTATGCACTTCGTCACTATTTCCACACCTCACACTGACTCGAGACCGGCCCTCGTTAGAGAGGGCCGAGTCTACCCGCTGCCTTTTGCTGACATGCGGGCCGTCATCGAAGCCGGCGCAGAGACAGCCGCTCGCCAGGCGTCGAAAGAATCATTTGACATTCGACAGATCAAACTTCATGCACCGTTGCAGCCAAAAACTCTGCGCGACGCATATGCGTTCGAGCAACATGTCAGAACAGCCAACCAGAATCGCGGACGTGACATTCCCGCCGAATGGTACAAATTCCCAATTTTTTACTACACAAATCCGAATAGTATCTTTGGGCCAGATGATGAAATTCCGTATCCGGATTACACTCAGGCATTGGATTACGAACTGGAGATCGCGGTGATCATTGGCAAGGCCGGTATCAATCTTTCAGCCGACGAGGCTGCCGAACACATCTTTGGCTATACCATCTTCAACGATTGGTCGGCGCGTGACGTTCAACGCGAAGAGATGAAGGCCGGGCTGGGTCCAGCCAAAGGCAAGGACTTCGCCTCGTCGCTGGGACCGCTCATCGTCACGCCTGAAGCGCTGGCCGATAAAACGGCCGGACGCCCGGGCGTGTATGATCTGTCCATGACGGCGAAAGTCAACGGCGTGGAAATGTCGCGCGGAAATTTAAAAGATATCTTCTGGTCATTTGGTGAGATCATCGCGCACGCATCACAATCAGCGATGTTATATCCGGGTGATGTAATCGGCTCCGGAACGGTCGGCACAGGCTGTTTGCTCGAACTGACCAAGACACAAGGCCCGTGGCTGAACAAAGGCGATGTGGTCGAGTTGGAAATCGAGAGAATTGGGATTTTGAAAAACATTGTCGGAAGGGACAAAAAATGAACAAAAGAATTTTGGCGGGGATGCTCGTATTGATATTAGCAACACTAGCCTGCGGATCAGCTATGCCAACGCAACAAGTTGACAACGTTTCGACCATTGTGGCTGCGACGATCCAGGCATTGACAGCCGCCGCACCACTCGCAACTCAACCGCTCGCAACACAAGCCGCGCCCACGCAAGCACCGCAGCCGAGCGGAGTTGCCGCATCATTTGGCAATGTCAGCTTTGTCATTCCAAATGGTCTCGCCAGCGGCGCAAGCGGCGAACAGGCTGCAGCAGTTGACGAAACAAGCGGCGCGCCGTGGGAGGTTGCCCCCGCACATATTCATTTCACACTGAACGGTTATAACGACCAGCTTGGAAAGTTTAGTGTGGCAGACATCACTATTTATCCGGCGCAAGATTTTGCATCTGTTTCTGCAGGCGCGACCAACAGCCTTCAAAGTTTACAAGCGATTCTGGCAAGCCCGTCCGCGCCTTTGACAAAGGATGCGCTGCCGCAGGTCCCTACCTTCAACGCTGCGCAAATGTTCGCCGCACAGGTTCAGAGAATCAATTTTGCCAGCGGCTCCGGTCTGCGCATGGTCACGCAATACGGACAGGCAGTCGGCCCGGTCACCAATAACGGGACCTTCTATCATTTTGAAGGCCTGACCAGCGATGGAAAATATTATGTGGTCGTGGTTCTGCCCATCGGCTCGCCCCTCCTTTCTTCGGGCAACGATCCAAACGCGCCTGCCCCGGCAGGAGGTGTGCCCTTCCCCGGTTATAGCAGTATAGACCCAAAAGATTATGATACATATTTTCAGGCCGTGAGCGATAAACTGAACGCGGCGGGCGCAGACACGTTCCAGCCGTCGCTTTCACAACTCGACGCGTTGATCCAGTCCATTACCGTCACTTCTCAATAGTGAATCCAAATATGACGACACTTTCCGAGCCGCAGGAAAGTGTCATCTTTTACACCTCGTCTATGAAGAGAAAACAATAAGACTCGGCTAATGTTGCCCGATGCGTTCGCTCAGACTTTATAAGTATCCAAAGGAGTCGCTATGCCTTTTTATCATAAGCTCGGCAAAATTCCGCATAAGCGTCACACACAATTCAAAAAACCAGACGGAAAACTTTATCGCGAAGAACTGATGGGGCTGGAAGGCTTCTCTTCCATCCAATCCATCCTCTACCATACTTACCTGCCGCCGCGTGTAACGCGGACCGAAGACCTCGGCCCGCTCAAACCTGAATACGTGGACTTCGGCCCCATCCGCCACCGCGCTTTCGGGACGGCTCAAGCCCCGCTCGGAACAGATCCAGTTTCGGCGCGGATGCCCCTGCTCGGCAACAACGACGTCATCCTCGGCACTTGCCGCGCCAGCAAAAGCATGGACTATTTTTATCGCAACGCGCAGGCTTACGAGACGTGGTTCATGCACGAAGGCAAAGGCACACTCAAAAGCCAGTTTGGGAATCTGGAATTTCGTTCCGGCGATTACATCGTGATCCCATTTGGAACGACCTGGCAGATGCAGATCGATTCCAAAGAAGCTCGCTTTTTCACCATCGAATGTCCATCACAGATCGAGCCGCCGAAGCGCTATCGAAACGATTACGGGCAAATGCTCGAGCACGCGCCGTATTCCGAGCGCGATATCCGCGTGCCGTCAGAGTTGGAGACGCATACCGAGCGCGGCCAGTTCGAGGTCCGCGTAAAGGTGCGAGACAGGTTGTCCCGCCACATACTGGATTATCATCCCTTCGATGTGGTCGGCTGGGATGGTTATTTGTACCCGTGGATTTTCAACATCGAAGATTTCGAACCGATCACAGGCCGTGTCCACCAGCCGCCGCCTGTTCATCAAACTTTCGAAGGGCATAACTTTGTCGTGTGTTCATTCGTGCCGCGGCTCTTTGATTATCATCCTGAAGGAATCCCCGTGCCGTATAATCACTCGAACGTGAACTCGGATGAAGTGTTATATTATGCTGAAGGAAATTTCATGTCGCGCAAAGGCATCGACCAATACGACATCAGCCTGCATCCTTGCGGCCTGCCACACGGCCCGCAGCCCGGCATGACGGAAGCCAGCATCGGCAAAAATGAAACCACCGAGCTGGCCGTGATGGTGGATACTTTTTATCCGCTCAATCTCACCAGGCAGGCAGTGGAAATGGAAAAGAAAGAATATAT
>JAMDBC010000056.1 GCA_023484185.1 Chloroflexota bacterium
GGAGATTTGTTTGTCAATGCTGAGTTTGAGCAGGCTGTTCTCGGATGGAGCAACAACTACCGCGGCTTGTGCTTCCGCAGCTTGAATTGCCCGTTTGGCTTCGTCTCTGGTCTGATTGATTTCAAGTTCGGCCTTTCGTTCGGCTTCCCTGATTTTCTTGGCAGTGCGATTATTGGAATCAAAAAAGCCAATGATCCATCCTAGGATCAATGCAACGATTGGAATAAGAATAGGGGCAAGGTTGATATTCTGTGGCATGGCTTACTCCGTTTGACATTTAGGGCAGACGTGTGTGCCGCGTTGCCCGACGAATAATTTTTTTATCGTTGTCCCGCACACCGGACAAGGCTTTCCATCGCGGCCATATACGCGGAATTGATTTTGGAATTCGCCGCCGCGATAGACCCAATCTATGCTGGCGCCGTTGCGGCGAATGCCTTCTTGAAGCACAGACTGAATGGCACTGTGTAATTTTTCAGACTGTTTGGCAGTGACTGAATCCGAGAGCGCCAGCGGATGCAGTTTCGCAATGTGCAGGCACTCATCGGTGTAGATATTGCCAAGACCAGCCAGAAAGGTCTGGTCGAGGAGCAGGGGCTTGAGCTGGCGGCGGCGGGCTTGCAAAGCATCGAACAGCCAGCGCGGCGTGAAATCTTTGCTCAATGGTTCGGGGCCAAATTTGCCCAGCACTGCATCCACATCATTTGTTAACCAGACGCGCCCAAACTTGCGCGTGTCATTGAAAGCCAGATATTTATTTCCAGACAGACTCAATACCAATCTATCATGTTTCTCCGGCTTAATTTTACCTTCTTTGACAAACAAATCTCCGCTCATGCGGAGATGTATAAGGAGATTGTAAGCTGTGAGTTTAATGTTCAGGAACTTGGCGCGGCGGCCCACGCTTTGAATAACCTGACCTTTGATCTGCTCCTTGAATTTCCTTGCAGAGGGCATTGCCAATGTGCGTGTCCAGCGGACATCCGCCTCGAGGATGGTCCTTCCAACGAGTTCCAGACTCAACTTGCGGGCAATGGTTTCAACTTCAGGGAGTTCGGGCATGGTTTTAGCGGTTAGCTATGAGCAATTAGCAATTGGTTACTAGCACTTAGCTGTCACAGGCCGACTGCTAACAGCTAAACGCTAAAAGCTATTCGTTGAACATCTCTCCCACGCTGCGACCCTCGTGGGCGCGCTTAATGACCTCGCCCAACAGCTTGGATACCGTCAACACAGTGATGCGGCCTTCGAGATGCTTCATGTTTTCAGCCGAGATCGGGACTGAGTCGGTGGTGATAATGTGTTTTATCGGCAGAGCCGCCAAACGTTCCGCGGCGTTGCGGGAAAGAATGGGATGAACAAAGGCCAGATAAACAGCGCGCGCGCCCTTAGACTTCACAAGGTTAACTGCCTGCGAGATCGAGCCGCCGGTATCGACTTCATCATCCACGATCAGCACATCTCGATCCTGAACTTCACCTATCAAGGTCACCGCTTCGGCTTTGGCATCGTTGCCTGAACGGCGTTTTTCTATAAAGGCCACCGGCATGTTCATGTCAGCCGCGTAGTTGCGCGCTTTTTTGGCAAAGCCCAGATCAGTGGCCACTACTACCGGGTTGACAAGCTGGGCGCGTATCATGGCGATAATATGATCTACGATCAAGTGCGAGGCGGTCAACACATCGCCGGGTATGGAGAAAAAGCCTTGGATTTGGCCGGCGTGCGGGTCGAGGGTCATGTAGCGGTCCGCGCCTGCAACTTCGATCATATCCGCTACCAGTCGCCCCGTGATTGGCACGCGCGGCTGGTCTTTCTTGTCCGAGCGGCCATACGCAAGATACGGAACGACTGCGGTGATGCGCGCGGCCGAGTCCAGGCGCAGCGTTTGAATGGTGATGAGCAGTTCCATCAAGTTGCGATGAACAGGCGAAGCCGTGTGCTGAATGAGATATACATCCTGTCCGCGCACGCTGTGCCTGAGTTGCACAAACAGGTTTTCATTGGGGAACTCGACTATTTCGTAATCACATAGCGGCACATTCAAATAGTCTGCAATCTTTCCTGCGAGGTCAGGCGAACCTGTTCCGCAAAATAGCTTGACCTCCCCGTAAACTTTCATCTCATGAAGGTGCGTGTGATGACTCATCTCTTCTCCTGACGCGCGTTCCACTCCGAACGCAAAACGCTCATAAAATGTACATCGACATATTTGCCGTGTTTATAAACCGCCTGACGCATCATGCCGTCCAAAATAAAACCTGTCTTTTCATACACCCTTTTGGCGCGCAGGTTTGTGGAATGCACGCGCAGATAAATGCTGTTCAAGTTCAACGTCTCGAAGCCGTGTTGCAGGATCAATTCCACCGCTTCGGTGCCATAGCCCTTATTCCACGCCGATTTGTCGCCGATCATAATGCCAAATTCAGCTGTGCTGTTCATCCATTCGATGTGAAACAGACCGCAATTACCGATCAACCACCAGCCGCGTTTTTCCTTGATCTCGATTGCCAGCGGCTTCTCGGCCTGCTCTCCCAGACTCGTTCGTTCAAACCAGCGCTCTTCATCCGCAAGCGACATCGGCAAATTAGCCAGCAAACCTTCCGTCACTTCGGGATCGTTGATCCACTCATGAAATTTTTGCAGATCGCTTTTTTCCACGCCGCGAAAACGGATGCGTTTGCCGTACATCATCTCGACCTTCCATTTGTCAACATCCTGACAGCTTCCCGCGGCGACAAACTTCTTTTATAAACCTGCACCATCACTTCGTCATATTTGGATTCGGGGACGCGTTCGCGAAATTGCCTGACCAGCGTTTCCTGCAAAACCGCATCCATCTCAGACTCGAGGCGGACGCGCTCACGAACGGCCCAATCCCCGCTGACGCGTAAATACTCCGCGTGAATAGCGATCAGTTTAGCCAGCTCAGGGACGCCGGATCCGTCAATCGAGATTGTCCGCTGAATGGGCGGAATCCAAAGCGCCGCGTCCTTCACCTCCGGCGCGACGCTCATATATTTTCCATGATGTGAAAATATGTGTTGGGTTGGGTGCGCCAATTCCAGCATGGACTTCAACGCTTTTTCAGTATTCTCCACACCGGGACGGTCCGCTTTGTTGACGACCAGAATATCTGCAATTTCTAGAATCCCTGCCTTGATGGCCTGGATATCATCGCCGAGGCCGGGCGCTTCCACCACCAGCGTGGTATGGGCCAATCGAGCGATGTCCACTTCACTTTGTCCCGCCCCGACCGTTTCTATCATCACGATCTCAAAACCCGCCGCATC
>JAMDBC010000035.1 GCA_023484185.1 Chloroflexota bacterium
CGCGACTCGTCTCCGGTTTGCTGCATCGCTGCCGCGAAAGAATTTATCTCGGCATCAGCAATCTCGGCGAAAGCGGATTTGAAGGACGCGGCGCATTGTTGAAGGCGTTTCAAAAAGTGCTGTCAGCTGAAAATCAAGAATAAGTCGAACCGCAAAGACCGCTAAGCACGCAAAGAAGGATTTTGGGATGGCCAACATTGAAGCAGTCGCAAAAGACATTGTCGACGCCGCGATCAAGATTCATAAGGAATTTGGGCCAGGCTTATTGGAATCTGCATATCAACAATGCCTTGCCTTTGAACTTCGCGAACGCGGCAGAAAAGTTTTAACTGAGATTACGCTGCCAATCATTTATTCTGGAAATCAAATTGATGCTGGTTACAGACTCGACATGCTCATCGATATTACCGATTCATGTTTCGCAATTATTGACTTATCTAAAGCTAAAAGATTGCAGACTTGGCTTCCTGCTAAACTGGAATGTAAAGCTGATGAAAAATGGAATTATGCGGGTCGCCAATGGTCTGTCGCAAAATGCTTCGCCTTCAAACTTATCTCTTAAAACTTAGCGCACTTTGCGTGCTTCGCGGTTCAAAATTATGACATCATCCTTCACCCCTCGCCCCGCTCAGAAAAAGATCCTCGCCTACAAGCGCGGCACGCTCGGCATTTCCGCCGTGCCCGGTTCTGGAAAAACGCATACGCTCTCGGCCCTCGCCGCACAAATTATTTCGAGCGGCCAGCTTGAGTCAGAGCAGGAAGTGTTGATCGTCACGCTGGTCAACTCGGCGGTGGACAATTTTGCCAGCCGCATCGGCGACTTCGTTCAGGCGCGCGGTCTCATCCCGCAGCTAGGCTATCGTGTCCGCACCCTGCATGGGCTGGCGCACGACATCGTGCGCGAAAATCCGCCGCTGGTCGGCCTCGACAAGAAATTTGCCATCGTTGATGAAACCGCATCATCAACCATGATCCGCGAAGCCGCCGATGCCTGGGCACGCATGCACCCCGATTTTCTCAGTCAATATATTTCGCCGACGCTCAGCGATTACGAAGTCCGCAACGTGGAAAATAAATATTGGAACGACCAGGTGGAACAACTGGCCGGAAGTTTTATCCGCTCCGCAAAAGATCGCAGACTCACGCCGGATAAATTGCGCCTCGCCCTCGACCGTCAGCCTGCTCCCCTTTCGCTGGCTCGAATGGGATTGGAAATTTATTCCGATTACCAGCGTGCCCTCACCTATCGCGGCGCGGTGGACTTCGATGATCTCATTCGTCTCTCCTACGATATGCTCGAACTCTCGCCCGAGTTGCTCGAACGTCTGCAATATCGCTGGCCTTTTATTCTCGAAGACGAGTCGCAAGACTCAAGCAAATTGCAGGAAGATATTTTGCGGATGCTTTCCGGCCCTGATGGAAATTGGGTGCGCGTTGGCGACCCGAACCAGGCTATCTTCGAAACGTTCACCACCGCCGACCCGAACCTGCTGAGGCACTTCAGGGAAACCGCCGACCTCAGCCTTGATCTCCCGAACTCCGGGCGCAGTCAGCCTGCGATCATCAAGCTCGCCAATCATTTAATTGATTGGGTGATGAATGAGCATGTCAATCTCGAAGCACGCGACGCGCTCTCACCGCCTCATATTCAACCCGCGCCGAAAGGCGACCCGCAACCGAATCCGCCGGATGATCCGAGTGGAATCAAGCTCATCGGCAAAAAGATGAATCCCGATCAGGAAGTGGAAGAAGTGGTCAAGTCCATCGAGAAATGGATTCCCGATCACAAAGATTCAACGGTGGCAGTTTTAACTTCAACCAACGATCACGCCGCAAAAGTCGCCGAGGAATTAAAGAAACGCAAGATCGAATATCGCGAACTTCTGCGCAGCACATCTCCAACTCGCGCTGCGGCTGGCGCGTTGAGTTATGTTCTCAGTTATCTGGCCGCGCCTGATTCTGCATCCAAGCTGGCGCAGACCTATCGAGTCTGGCGGCGCGACTGGCGCGAAGACAAAGAACACGAACCGATGGTCGCTCAAGTGGCGGGAATTATTCGCAAATTGAAAAATGTTGAAGATTATCTCGCGCCCCTTATCCCCTCAATCCCTATCCCCTTGAAAGGGAAAGGGGAAAAAGGAATGGGGACAGGCGCAGCCAATGAATGGCTGGCCGCTCTCGGTGAGTCAGAAGCGGAGGAAGTCATCACAGAGTTGAGCAATTTCCGCGAAGTTGTCCACCGCTGGCACGGAGCGACCGTCCTGCCGATCGATCAATTGATTCTCACGTTGTCGCAAGATATTTTCACATCGCCCACCGATTTAGCTTTGGCACATAAACTCGCCCTGGTGCTGAGACAGGTCGCGGACGAAAATCCGGGTTGGCGTTTGCCCGAACTGACACCGAGCCTCGGCTTCCAAATTCAAACTATCGCGCAACGAACGGCGCTTCATCGGCTTCTCATCGGACGATGGCGGATTCAACCCAAACGAATATAAAGGCGTGGTGGTGATCTCGACGGTGCACAAAGCGAAGGGCCTGGAATGGGACCGCGTGTATTTGATGTCGGTCAATAATTATGATTATCCGTCGAACCAGCCGAACGATCGTTTTATTTCGGAACGATGGTTCGTGCGCGATAGTTTGAATTTGGAAGCCGAGGCGCTGGCGCAAATGCAGGCGGCCACGTCAACGGGCGAATACGATTTTTATGAAGAAGGCTCGGCCACACGCAAAGCGCGTTTGGATTATGTGCGCGAACGATTGAGATTGTTTTATGTTGGAATTACGCGCGCGCGTAAAGAATTGATCGTTACCTGGAACACAGGCCGCAAAGGCGATGCCACGCCGTCGCTTCCATTCGCAGCATTACAAGGCTGGTGGGAAAGCATGTCGTTCGTTAATTTTCATTAATCTTCACAAATTTGTCTTTAATATTCGCGTGTATTCGTGGAGATAAGTGGACAAGCCAGGTTTTGCCGAAGGAGACATGTATGCGTAAATCATGGATTGCCGTTTGTACGCTGGTCATAGCAACCCTGGCAGCAAATGCAAAAGCGGCTATTTTATACCTTGTGGAGTAAACTCACCGATACTTTTGCGCTACACCCGACCCCAATGGTTTTCTCAAGAAAGCTTGACGAAAAGTAAAAAACAGGATCCTTCTCGGTACAATTGCAAGCGCTGACAAGCAATCTACTGAGGAGGATCCGAAATGGATTCTAGCATAGGCAGGGTTAGGCA
>JAMDBC010000028.1 GCA_023484185.1 Chloroflexota bacterium
GCCTTCTGCAGATCGTGATCGGCAAAAATCCCCAGGTCTCGAATGTTACGCCCCTGCGCCGCCTCACGCGCAAGCCCATGTTGCTGCTCAAACACGTGATTGACATCTATCATTACTCCATCTACATCTGCAACCGAGATCGGGTCGGGAGACGCTTCAAACAATAGACGGGCATAGGTTTCGCTATCACGCAGGGCTTGTTCCGCGCGTTTGCGTTCACTGACATCAAAACTGGTGGTGCGTGTGCGCAGGAAATTTCCGTATTCATCCTTGATCGCCGTGGCACTCAAACTCACAGAGAATATTTCACCGCTTTTCCGTATGAATTCCATCTCCTGATCGTAGGCAGAGAAATCCTTTTTCAATATAGGGAAATACTCACCAAAAATCTTCGAACTGGACGAAGAGAGAAATTCCTTGATGTCTCTGCCAAGCACTTCCTCACGGTCATAACCAAGCCAGTTCAGCAGAGTGTCGTTGATCCGCACAAAACGACCTTCTTTGTTTAACGAGTGATAGCCGCAGGGAGCATTGTTATACAGGTCTTCAATTTCTGCCGCGCTGGATTGCAGCTCCTGGTATGCCTGCTCCAATTCGCGCGTCCGTTCCTCCACGCGTTCTTCAAGTTCCTCTGCGTGACGCCGCATCTCCCCATTCAATTTTTCCTGGGAAAGACGAAGCAATTCTTCCGCCCGCCTGCTTTTGGTGACATCACGCAGAACGCTATAGGTCGCATGGAATTTTCCGTCGAGAATACGGGCTGATGCAGTTCCATCCACAAGGATTTGCTGCTGGTCCTTGCCAACCAACACTGTCTCAATAAGAGGAATTTGTTCCCCTTTTTGGATGCGCTTAAAAGCGTCATCACATCTCGCCCAATGGTCTGGATGGATGACATCCTTTAACTCGAGTGACTTTACGTCCTCGGGCGAATATCCCAATGAATCCAACCAGGCGCGGTTGACGAATTCGAACCGTCCATTCGCGCGGACGCTCTGAATCAAGTCCACAGAATGTTCGACAACATAACGGAAGGGAGCGGACTCCATTTCGTCAATTTTCAGATTGGCTTCGAGTTCACTGATCCGTTGCCGCGCGGCTTTCAGTTCCTGTTCAAGTTGCTCTTTCTTCATATTACAACTCCTGACGTATGCGCAGGCTTATATCCTTAGCATACTCCAAAAAATGATTGGTCATCAGTTCGATATTTACGAAAGCGATTTTCACATTAACCAGTCACATTGCAAATGGGGGGATTCCCCACCGCCAATCAGGGGAAATCCCAAGCCAAGTGCGGGGGAGTACGACTGGGGAAACGATCTTCGAAAGACAATAATCGAGACATTCAAACCCAATACAAAAGAGAAGGAAAAAACATGAAAAAAATCTTTTCCAACGCGTTCAAATATAAAATGATCAATTTACTCATAGGATGGGTGGAGTTGCCTGCATTGATCGTCATTGTGACGGCCTATTACATCTACCGCCTTTTTGCGAATCGTAAAGACACAGCCAATTGAGCAGATCCCTGGGAGGAAGAAAACATGGAACAGTTCCTACATACTCAAACCATTATCATTCAACTTTTGTTGATTGTCTCTCTGGTTGCCATCGTTGTACGGCGCTGGAGTATTCCATACACGGTCATACTCGTCCTTGTAGGATTGTTCATTTCCATCCAGCGACCGTTTGAATTCCACCTCACCTGGCGCAGAAGTGGACTCCCAACTGATGACCGCCTCTTTCTCTGACCTCGAGCCTGATTCTGCCCAATAAACATTTTCACCCCTCAAAAGGAACTACTACCTACCATGACCACGTTTACGAAAAAACTTTTCATCAACACTCGTCCGCTTTCATCACAGGAACGAATGAAAACATTCACCAACATCACACGCTCTTCCACGGCAAATTTTGACTACTTCCTGCTCGTCATCCTCTCCGCCGTAATTGCCACGTTTGGACTCCTGACGGACTCCGCGGCTGTCGTCATTGGCTCCATGCTCGTCGCCCCACTTCTGCCTCCGATCCTTGGAATCGGTCTGGGAACCGCAATCGGTGAATCTCGATTAGTCCGTCGCTCATTTCTCACATTGACATTAGGCGCGGGGTTGGCGATTGTCCTTGCAGCGATCATTACCGTTATCAGTCGCTTCATGCCAATTGTTGACTTGCAAACTTTGCCTGCCGAAGTAATGGCGCGTACCCAACCATCCCTGTTCGATCTTGGCATTGCCCTCGCGGGCGGGCTCGCGGTTGCCTATGCTTATACCCGTCCCAACCTTTCATCTGTCATGTACGGCGCGGCGATTGCCACAGCCCTCATGCCTCCGTTAGCCACCATTGGAATTGGTCTCGCCGTCCTGCGCTGGGATGTCATTTCAGGCGCGACATTGCTGTTTGTTACGAACGCGCTTACGATTTCATTTGCATCAGGAACGGTATTCCTCGCGCGCGGATTTACAGGTGAGATAAATGATCGAAGAAGCCGCGTTTTTCGCAGACTTGTGACCTTGGTGCTGCCATTACTTGCAGTGTTCATCTTTCTCCTCTAATTGGTGTGGCTAATGAGAACCAGTTCGGATACGAGTAAAAAATTATCTCCTGAACCGAGTTGCTCATGGAGATATCCTTTCTGAAAATATCTCGGAAGCCACGCCGACTGGACTCCTTCACCGCCTGACGACTGGGGAGTGATACCAAAATACCAAACCTACTAAAATTAGGCTTCTTGCAGCCTAGATCGCAGATCTATCATAAGAAACCGTCATTTTTTCAAGTTACAACCGCAATCGGATCTGCCCAGTGTGGCATATATCGTGTATACGGGTATAAGTTTCGTAAACGAACGTAGGCGGTAGAACGTATCGCTATTTGGAATAGCGACAATAACAAACGCAATACTTTACATCAACACGAGCCTTGAAATAAAAATCGACTTTTGAAAGTCGATTTTTTATTCGCTCAATATCGCCATCCAATCCTGAGGAGAGAAAAGGCCTTGGCGTCACTATTTTCCCAAGTCAGGCGGAGACGTAGCTTCGTCTCTCTTTTTATCCCACTTGTTCCGACGTTATACAGCCTTCTTCTTCCCCTGGTAAAGAAGAAGAAACGCCCCTATCGCCGCAACAACAGTCGGACCGATAATGTGCGGGAAGACTGCTCCGCCGTAGGTCAATAGCACGATGATTCCTGAGGCGCCGAGCACAAGCAAAACGATT
>JAMDBC010000023.1 GCA_023484185.1 Chloroflexota bacterium
CTGAGCAGCTCAAGAGGGAATCTTCCTCCCGTCCCATTTGTGGACGGGAGGTTTTATTTGCCAATGTCATTGCGAGTCTTCGAGAAGCAATCCCATATTCAAATGGAGATTGCTTCGGCAAAAAACGCCCCGCAATGACATAAATATCGGAGGCATGAATGATTGATAAATTAAGTGAGATCGAAAAATCTGCGTTGGAGAGTTTGGCATCGGTGAACGACGCAGCATCCCTCGACGCGTGGCGGATTGCCCAGCTCGGACGCAGTTCAGCGCTGATGCAGGTCTTCAGTGGATTCGGCGCGTTGTCGAAAGAGGAGCGGCCCATCATCGGGCAGGCCGCGAATAAGGTCAAGGGGGCGCTCGAGGCGGCGTTAGCCGAAAAAACGGAGGCCGTTAAACGGTCCGCGTTGGGGTGTTCGTTGAGCGAGGAAAAACCGGATGTGACACTGCCCGGCCGCGCGGTCCACATCGGACGCCTGCATCCATCCATCCAACAGTTGCGGCGAGTGTTATCCATTCTCGCGGAGATGGGGTTTCAGGTTTATACGTCGCGCGAAGTCGAAACTGACGAGATGAATTTTCAACAGCTTAACTTTCCCCCGCATCATCCCGCGCGCGACATGCAGGATACGTTTTATGTGGAGGCGGGTGATCGCGGCGACAATCCGATCTTACTCCGCACGCAGACCTCACCCGGACAGATCCGCGCGATGTTGGAATACTCAGCCACCAATCCGCAGAACCCACCACCCATTCGCATTGCGTCGCCTGGCATGTGCTTTCGCCATGAGCAGATCACTGCGCGTTCGGAGATTCAATTCAACCAGGTGGAAGGACTCGCTGTTGGCGAAAACATCACCTTCGCCGATTTGAAAGGCACACTGATTGATTTCGCCCGCCGCATGTTCGGACAAAATGTGCGCTCGCGTTTTCGAGCTTCATACTTTCCGTTCACGGAACCGTCCGCCGAAATGGACATCGAATGTTTTGTGTGTAGCGGCAAAGGCTGCCAGGTCTGCAAGAATTCAGGCTGGCTGGAAATTCTTGGATGCGGCATGGTGCACCCGGTCGTTCTACAAAACGGCGGGTACGACCCGAAACGTTATTCGGGTTTCGCGTTTGGCATGGGCCCGGAACGCCAGTTGATGTTGAGAAATAAAATCAACGACATTCGTTATTTCTGGGGAAACGACATGAGATTTTTGGAGCAGTTTTAGGCAAAAGCCGATATTCGATAATTTGATATTCGGAGGAGGCGAAATGAGTATAAGCGGATTGGAAAAACTGGATGTTTGGTGCAAAGCAAGGGATTTTGCGATCCATGTTAATAAAGAAGTATTGCCGTTATTGCCGCTTGAAGAGAAATGGTCGCTCAACCAACAACTCCGCCGCTCATCTCAAAGCATCCCTGCTAATATTGCCGAAGGCCACGGACGATTCTATTTTCAAGACAATGTGAGATTTTGTTACATTGCCCGTGGTTCTCTCGAAGAATCGTTAAGCCATATCGTTTACGCATACAAAGCTGGTTACATTTCTGAAACACTTTATAAAAACCTTGGTATCTTTTCAATAAAGCGGGGTGTGGGGTGTTTTGGGCGGGCTTCGCCCGCCCAAAACACCCCACTTCCCCCTTCTTTTTGAGAAGATACAAACCTTGCAATTGATGGAGAAAATCTAAATCGCTTAATCAATGGCTATATTGGCTTCCTAAAGAAAAGCGAACAGGGAGCCAACGAACCCGGCGCAAATTATTCTGTTCGAGAAACGCCATCAGATTAACTAGTCGAAGATAATTCATCATTGTCTTCAGACTCGAATAACGAATAGCGAATATCGCACTCAGAAGGAGTTCCTTATGAAAATACCTCTATCCTGGCTGAAAGATTTCATTGACCTCGATGGCTTATCCATTGAAGACATTGCCCGAAAACTTACATTGGCCGGACTCGAAGTGGATGAAATTCTCTACGCGGGTCTGCCGATGCCGGCTTATAAAGACGGCGAGAAACATGAGTTCAAAACCAACGGCATTAGTTGGGACAAAGACAAAATCGTCGTGGCGGAAATCCGCGAAGTCGGCCCGCATCCCAACGCGGACCGGCTGACTCTGCTCGATCTATATGACGGACAGCAATCCCAGACCGTGTTGACTGGCGCGCCGAACATTTTCCATTTGAAAGGCACTGGCAGACTTGCCAGGCCGATTAAGGTCGCGTATGCCAAAGAAGGCTCGACGCTGTACGATGGTCATGCCGCTGGACTTGTCCTGACCACCCTCAAGCGCACCAAGATTCGCGGTGTGGATTCGCATTCGATGGTCTGCTCAGAAAAAGAACTCGGCATTACGGAAGAACACGAAGGCATCATCATTCTTGACGACGACGCACCGCTGGGCATGTCTCTTGCCGATTACATGGGCGATGCCGTGCTGGATATTTCCATCCTGCCGAATATGGCGCGCAACGCCAACGTGATCGGCGTCGCGCGTGAGCTCGCCGCGTTGACCGGACGTGAACTGAAGAAACCTGAAATTAAATTCAAAACGTCCGGCGCCTCAGTAAAGGATTTGGTTTCCATCGAGATCACCAATCCCGAACTCAACCCGCGCTTCGTGGCTGGACTCATCCGCAATGTGGAAATCAAACCCAGCCCGTATCAAATCCAGCGCCGACTCAAACTGGCAGGCATGCGTCCGATCAATAATATCGTGGACGCGACCAACTACGCCATGCTTGAACTTGGAGAGCCGCTGCATGCGTTCGATTATGATGTGCTCGTAAGTCGGAGTGCCGATCCGACCCGCAAAGTCAAGATCATCACCCGCGCCGCAAAAGACAGCGAAAAGCTCACCACGCTCGATGGTGTGGAACGCATGCTCACATCCACAAACGTTTTGGTTTGCGACGAAAAAGGCTCTCTCTCGGTTGCAGGCGTGATGGGCGGCGCCGAGTCTGAAGTCACCGCGAACACAAATAACATATTGCTCGAAGGCGCGGCCTGGAATTTCATCAACATCCGCCGCACGGCCAAGCAACATAACCTTCCGTCCGAAGCCTCGTTCCGTTTTTCGCGCGGTGTGCATCCCGCGCTGGCAGATAAAGGCGTTCGGCGTGGACTTCAACTCATGGCTGAATGGTCCGGCGGAAATATC
>JAMDBC010000070.1:0-425 GCA_023484185.1 Chloroflexota bacterium
GCGGGCGAATCCTCGAAGTCGAGCACGGAAGCGGCCTGGTCCGCCACATTGCTGACCCCGCGCAAGATATCCTGAACGATCTGGGAATCCACCTTGAAGTTGGAATGAGTCCGGCGCTTGATGATTTGCGCCGCTTCACAAATCGCATGGCCGATCTCACCGTTGAACTTGTCGAGGGCACGTCCTCGCCGCTGGCGCAAAAAATTTACCTCACGCCGCCTACGCCCATTTCGGGCAAAGGCACCACGCTGATGTTCTCCGGCGGCATCGGACATTATTATTACAAGCCGCTAAAAATAGACACGGTTGCCGATGCAACTCTTCACGACGACATCGGCCCACTGCTCGCCGAATCTCTGCGGCAACATGCAGTGTTGAATTCGTATGAAGTTGTGCCACCATCAGAGACTTTGCGCGCGACGGTT
>JAMDBC010000070.1:435-3153 GCA_023484185.1 Chloroflexota bacterium
GTCTCTGTCCGGCTCGACGATTTGGGCTGAACGCGAAATCCTGCCGATGAAAAATGTGCCGGTCATCCGCCCCACGTTTCAAGCGGATGCTTCGACCCGGCTCAGCACAAACCTTACACCGGCCACAGTTTCGACGGCAATTGCCGACGCAACCCGCCGCTGGGATGTGAACATTGCCACCGATCCGTTTGCTGTTGCGCTTGAATTGAATAGGGCTTTAGACTATACTTCGCTCTCACAACTCGCAAACGGACTGCGCGAGTTCGCCAGCGCGATGCCGCCCGAACGTCCGCTGGTTGTTATTATTGAAAGAGACTATGCTCAGGCTTTGGGACAAACGGTGAAAGGTCTCGCTCCCGAACGCTCCTTACTGGTAATCGATCAAGTTGGTTTGACCGAAGGCGATTATATTGACGTAGGCACACCGCTCATGGATGGACGTGTGGTTCCGTTGAGCGTAAAGACATTAATTTTTTATCATTAGGTTATATCCGTCATTGCGAGGCGGTGTTTTTTCCCGTCGTGGCAATCTCCTGTAATGATATCTGGTAGGTTACTTGAGATTGCTTCGTCGCTTCACTTCTCGCAATGACAAACTCTAAGGAGCAACTATGCTTCTCCGCACGAAACTGCATGGCAAGACCTACGAATTTCCAGATATTCGAATCCTCATGGGCAAAGCCAATGAGGAGAAGTCGGGGGATCGGCTTGCAGGCGTTGCCGCCGAGACTGCCGCTGAACGCGTCGCCGCGCGTTTGGTGCTAGCCGAAGTTCCCATGCGCGTCCTGCGTGAAACGCCAGCCATCCCTTATGACCAGGATGAAGTCACACGCGTCATTCAAGACGCCGTGGATGAATCCATCTATAACGAAATCAAAGACAAAACCGTTGGTGAAGTCCGCGAGTGGCTCCTGGCCGATACGACTTCCAGCGATATGATCCGCCGCTCCTCCGCAGGACTGACTGCCGAGATGATCTCCGCTGTGGCCAAGTTGATGTCGAATCTCGATCTGATGTACGCCGCTAAAAAGATCCCTGTTACCGCACATTGCAACAACACTATCGGCTCACCCGGGACTTTATCCAGCCGCAACCAACCCAACCACCCCACCGACTCGCCCGAAGGCATCCGCGCAGAAATTTACGAAGGCCTCTCGTTTGGTTCAGGCGATTCAGTCATCGGCATCAATCCAGTTGACGATTCTTATGGCTCGGTCTCACGTCTGCTCGATATGACTTACGACGTTATCAAGACCTGGAACATCCCAACGCAAAACTGCGTGCTAGCTCACGTCACCACACAGATGAAATGTATGGAATCTGGCTCGCCGGTTGGACTGGTTTTCCAATCTCTCTCCGGTTCGCAAAAAGGTAACGACTCATTTGGCATCTCGGTCAGCATGCTGGACGAGGCCTACGAACTAGCCAAGAAACACTGCTTCCCTAAAGGTCCCAACTTCATGTACTTCGAGACTGGTCAAGGCTCGGCTCTTTCCGCCGATGCCCATAATGGCTGGGATCAACTCACACTCGAAGCTCGCAATTACGGCCTGGCAAAACGCTACGATCCATATCAGGTCAACACCGTTGTCGGCTTTATTGGTCCTGAATATCTTTACGATGCGCGCCAGATTCAACGTGCGGGCCTTGAAGATCATTTCATGGGTAAGCTCACCGGCATCCCGATGGGCGTCGACGCCTGCTACACCAACCACGCGCGCGCCGATCAAAACGCCATCGAAAACCTGGCCGTCATGCTCACCGCCGCAGGATGTAATTATTTCATGGGCGTCCCGATGGGCGACGACTCGATGCTCTCCTATCAATGCACTTCCTTCCACGATGCACCCACCCTGCGTCAGCTCTTCAAACTTCGCCCCGCTCCTGAATTCGAAAAATGGATGGTTGAACTCGGACTCATGAAGGACGGCGTGCTCACCGAAATACGGCGACACCGATACTTCTTCCTCAAGCGGTAAGGAGATGAATTATGGATGATACCAAAATTGCCGCGATTGTAGACGCAGTTGTACGTGAACTGAAAGCCTCGGGCATTGTTAAACCCCTCGCTTCTTCTTCGGACACTTCGACTGCTCCCGTTTCACCGACATTTGCTTCAGCCGTTCCCGTTAAACCCCATGCGGGTGCCTTCGACGGCAGTCTCAGCATTGACCTGCCCGATCCGGTCACGCCCGAATTGCGCTATAAGCCGCTCGTCAAGAATCCGAAGGATGCCAGCGGTTTGAATGCCCTGGTTGCATCCACCACCGCACGCATCGGCGTTGGACGCGCAGGACCGCGTTATCGGACTGCTTCGCTTCTGCTTTTCCAGGGTGATCATGCCGTCACACAGGATGCCCTGTATCGTGACGTGGATCAAAAACTCCTGGATGAATTTGGTCTGTTCACTGTTGAAACGAAAGTCACCGGCGGCAAACAGGAATATCTTTTGCGCCCTGATCTTGGACGTTTATTAAATGATGACGCAAAGCGCATCATCAGCGAGAACTGCCAGAAGAACGTCAACATCCAAGTGGTTGTTGGAGACGGGCTTTCCTCGCAGGCAGTCGAATCCAATCTGCGCCAGATGTTCCCGGTCGTCAAACAAGGCACGCAATCCGCCGGGCTGACGTTCGGCACGCCGTTCTTCATCAAGCACGCGCGCGTAGGCGTGATGAACGATGTCGGCGAGTTGATCAAACCGGATGTGGTCATTTT
>JAMDBC010000174.1:0-2097 GCA_023484185.1 Chloroflexota bacterium
GGCCGAATTCTATCAGTTGAATGAGCAGGCCGACGATGAGCTGAACATGCTCATTCCGTCGGTTTTTTCTGCATTCGGAAAAAAGGCCGAACTGGCTCAACCATCCGAAGAAAAAGCGGAGGCGCCAAAATACCCGGATGTCTTGCCGATCCTGCCTTTGCGCGGGGTGGTGGTTTACCCGCAGACGGCTGTGCCGTTGACGGTTGGGCAGTCGCGTTCGGTGCGGCTCGTGGACGATGTGGTGGCCGCCGATAAGTTGGTCGGACTCGTGGCTGCGGTCGATCCCGAACTTGAAACACCGGGGCCGAACGATCTATACAAAATTGGTGTGATCGCCACCGTGCATCGTTTATTGCGCGCACCGGATGGCACGATCCGGCTTCTGGTACAAGGCACGGAGAGGTTCAGACTCGGCGAGTTTGTCGAAACCGAGCCGTATCTCAAGGCACATGTTGAGCTTGCGCCCGAGAAAATCGAAGAGGGGCTGGAGATCGACGCCCTGGCGCGTAATGCGCGCGATCAGTTCCAGGACATCACCAAGATGATCCCGTCTTTCCCCGAAGAATTGGTTTCTTCCATAACTACCATCGAAGATCCGCTTCAGACTGTTTACACCATCGCCAATTTCCAGCGCATCGATTTGAAGGATGCGCAGCAAATTCTAGAAATCGACTCGGTTAGCGAGAAATTGCGCAAGCTGATCGGCCTGCTGGTGCGTGAAGCTGAAGTGCTGACACTTGGGCAGAAGATTCAGAATGAAGCGCGCGGCGAGATCGAAAAAGTCCAGCGTGAATATTACCTGCGCGAGCAGATGAAGGCCATTCAAAAAGAGCTCGGCGAAAAAGATGAGCAGGCCGTCGAGGTCGAAGAATTCCGCAAGAAGATAGACGACGCCAAAATGCCGGAAGAGGCCGATAAGCAGGCGCGCCGCGAGCTGGATCGTTTGTCACGTTTGCCAAGCGCCGCGGCGGAGTATGGAGTCATTCGCTCTTATCTCGATTGGCTTGTAACTTTGCCATGGTCGAAATCCACCGACGACAATCTTGATATCAAACACGCCCGCGATGTTTTGAACGCCGATCATTATGGGCTGGACGATGTCAAAGACCGAATCCTTGAATTCCTGGCGATCCGCAAATTGCGTCTCGACCGCAAAGATGAAGTCAAAGAACCGTCGCAGGATCAAATCCGCCACGAGCGCGAGGGCGTGATCTTGTGTTTCATCGGCCCTCCAGGCGTGGGCAAGACCTCGCTGGGACAATCCATCGCACGCGCGTTGGGACGCAAGTTCATCCGTGCTTCGCTGGGTGGTGTGCGCGACGAGGCTGAGATTCGCGGCCACCGCCGGACGTATATCGGCGCCATGCCCGGGCGGGTTTTACAATCCCTGCGCCGTGTCGAGTCGAAGAACCCGGTCTTCATGTTGGACGAGGTGGATAAGCTCACCTTTGATTTCCACGGCGACCCGGCTTCGGCTTTGCTCGAAGTTCTCGACCCCGAACAGAACGGCGAATTCCGCGATAACTATCTCGAAGTCGCGTACGATCTTTCACAGGTTTTCTTTATCACCACCGCCAATACAGCCGAGACCATTCCCGGTCCGCTCTATGACCGTATGGAGGTTATTTATCTTTCGGGGTATACCGAGAACGAGAAGATCGCCATTGCGAAGGGTTATCTTATCCCGCGCCAGATTCGCGAGAACAGCTTGCATCCCGATGAAGTTATGTTCAGCGATGAATCCCTGCAGACGCTCATTCGCAGTTATACACGCGAAGCCGGCGTCCGAAACCTGGAACGCAAGATCGGCGCCATTTGCCGCAAGATCGGAACGCGTGTGGCCGAAGGTCAAGGCAAGAAATTTGCCATTACTCCCGAAGTGGTCGAAGAGTTTCTCGAGCACCCAATTTATTTTGGGTCCGAAGAATTAAATGAGCGCACTTCCCTGCCGGGTATTGTCCCAGGGTTGGCGTACACCTCTTTTGGCGGCGATATTCTTTTCATCGAAGCCACGCGCATGCCGGGCGGACACGGCTTCCAGGTTACAGGTTCGATTGGCAATGTAATGCAGGAGTCGGCGCGCGCGGCTTTGTCCTA
>JAMDBC010000174.1:2175-3149 GCA_023484185.1 Chloroflexota bacterium
CGAGATCACGCTGCGTGGTCAGGTTCTGCCGATTGGCGGTGTCAAGGAGAAGGTCCTGGCCGCGCATCGCAACGGCCTGCGGACGGTGATCCTGCCCAAGCGGAATCAATTTGATCTCGAGGATGTCCCGGACGAGATCAAGAAGTCCATGAAGTTTATTTATGTTGAAACTGTGGACGATGTGCTGGAGGCTGCATTGGAAGCGCCGAAACGGGCCAGCAGGAAAAAGGCGATCACAATGAAGCCGGTAAAATCATCGAAGAAGGGTAAATCAAGTGACAAAGGTCATGCTGGCAGAAGATGACCTTACGATGGTCGACCTGCTCAAGACTTTGCTTAAAATGGACGGTTTTGAGGTCGTCGCCCTGGATGCCGATGCGGATGTACCGGCCGCGTTGGAGCGGCAGCGTCCGGATGTATTGCTGCTGGATGTGCATCTTTCGAAGCAAAGCGGACTTGAAATTTTGGATACGATCCGTGGATCCGAGCACACTGGTAATGTGCGCGTTGTGATGATCTCTGGTTCGAATCTCAGGGACGAATGCATGCAGCATGGCGCCGATGGTTTTCTGCTTAAACCTTTCATGCCAGACGATCTGATCAGGCTGCTGTGATCTTGAGATTTGCCGTTCTTACTGTTTCAGACAGATGCTCGCGCGGCGAGCGTGCGAACGTTTCTGGTCCGGCCTTGATCGAGATCATAAAAGCTCAGGGCTGGGACGTTACGCATCAGGATGTCCTGCCTGATGATCTGTCCATGCTGCGGGAGACGTTATCGGCCTGGGCGGAACGCGGCGATGTCGATGTGATCCTTACGACAGGCGGAACCGGTTTCTCTGCGCGGGATGTCACGCCCGAAGCGACACGTTCCATTATTGAACGCGAAGCCCCCGGTTTGGCGGAGGCCATGCGGGCCGCTAGTTTATCCAAATCGCCGCACGCCATGCTTTCGCGGGCGGTGAGCGGAATTCACG
>JAMDBC010000151.1:0-1774 GCA_023484185.1 Chloroflexota bacterium
CTGACCGATTTTATGGGCGAGCCTGAATTTGCCGAGTCGGATGATGGCCGCCGCACCCTGCGTCTGTTCGAGGAGCGCTCAACTTTACAAGACCTGATGGCGCGCGCTTCAACCAACAGCAGAGTCGGCGGATTGCAGGTGTTGATCGGCGGCGAAGGCGGATGGGAAGAACTCCGCCAATGTTCGATCGTGCTGGCGCGTTACGGCGTCCCTGGCATGGCAACGGGCACGCTGGGCGTGCTTGGTCCGATGAGAATGTCCTACGCACGCACCATCCCAACCGTGAGATTTGTAGCAGGGTTGTTAAGCGATTTGGTCAATGACCGCATTGCGGGTGAATAAATCCAGAATAATGAGAGAAGAAGCATGACCGAGAAGAAACACCATCATCACAAAGAGATTCAACCTGAGGAAGTTAGTGAGATCAAAGCCGAGGCTGTGGAGATGCCCGAAAGCGGCGAGCCGGCTCAAGCTGAGTTCGAAGCGCTTCAACAAAAGTTGGCCGAGGCCGAGGCGCAGGCGTCCGAATTCAAGGATGGCTGGATCAGGGCACAGGCTGAATTCCAAAATTACAGGAAGCGCATCGAGCGTGACGACGAGTCGAAATACGCTTCGATGAAGGGCGACATCATCAAGAAGATCCTGCCCGCGCTGGATGATCTGGAGCGCGCCCTGCAAAAACGTCCCGAGGACAACCCCTGGGCGAACGGTATCGAACTGATCACACGCAAGTTACAGACCATCCTTGAGTCAGAGGGCGTGAAGCGTATCCAGGCCGAAGGCGCGGCGTTCGACCCGAACTTCCACGAAGCGATCTCGCATGAACCGAGTGATACAGTTGAAAGCGGATATGTAATCGCGGTCGTTCAAAATGGATATATGTTTGGCGAGAGGGTGATCAGACCTGCCCTGGTTCGAGTGGCGCAGTAAGTTAACAAGTTGAAAGGTTGATAGGTTGGAACGTTGAACCAGCAACCTTGAAACCTTCAAACTTTTAAACGAGGAAATCATGGGCAAAATCATTGGTATTGATCTCGGTACGACAAATTCGGTTGCCGCAGTCATGAGCGGCGGCGAGCCGGTTGTGATCCCGTCGGCGGAGGGCGAGCGGCTTGTGCCGTCCGTAGTGGCGGTCAATAAAAATCACGAGCGTCTGGTTGGACGCGTGGCGCGCAACCAGGCCATCATCAATGCGCAGAATACGGTCTTCTCGATCAAGCGTTTTATGGGACGCAAGGCCGATGATGCCGAGGTCGAACGCACGAAGAAGCGCGTGCCGTACACTGTGGCAGAAGGCACAAATGGCGACGTGCGCGTTGTGCTGGACGATAAAGAATACAGTCCGCCCGAAGTCTCGGCCATGATTTTGGCCAAGATCAAAGCGGACGCGGAAGCTTATCTCGGCGAACCGGTAACGCAGGCGGTCATCACCGTCCCGGCGTATTTCAACGATGCGCAGCGCAACGCCACTAAGGACGCGGGCAAGATTGCAGGACTTGAAGTTCTGCGCATCATCAACGAGCCAACGGCCTCTTCGCTGGCTTATGGGTTGGACAAAAAGAAAAATGAAATTATTGCCGTCTATGATCTGGGCGGCGGTACATTTGATATTTCAATTCTGGATGTTGGCGACGGCGTTTTTCAAGTCCGCTCGACGAGTGGCGATACATTCCTCGGCGGCGATGACTTCGATCAGCGCATCATGGATTATCTGGCCGACACTTTCCAAAAAGATAATGGCATTGACCTGCGCGGCGACCGTCAGGCTCTTCAA
>JAMDBC010000151.1:1832-3107 GCA_023484185.1 Chloroflexota bacterium
TTTTGGTTTCGACCATGATGCAGACCGAGATCAACCTGCCTTACATCACGGCGGATGCCAGCGGCCCGAAGCATCTTGTCACCACGTTGACACGTTCCAAACTCGAACAGATCACCGGCGATCTCGTTGATCGCACCATCGCACCGCTCAAGCAAGCTCTGGCGGACGCAAATCTACAAGCCAGTCAGATCAACGAAGTGGTCATGGTCGGCGGTATGACTCGTATGCCCGCTGTCCAGGATCGAGTGCGTTCGTTCTTCGGCAAGGAACCGCATAAAGGTGTGAACCCGGATGAAGTCGTTGCCATCGGCGCGGCCATTCAAGCGGGCGTGCTGGGCGGCGAAGTCAAGGATATTCTTCTGCTGGATGTGACGCCTCTCTCGCTCGCTATCGAGACCTTGGGCGGAGTCGCCACACCGCAGATCGAACGCAACACCACCATCCCAACCCGCAAGAGTCAGGTTTTCTCGACCGCCTCCGACAGCCAGACGCAGGTTGAGATCCATATCCTGCAAGGCGAACGTCCGATGGCGGCGGATAACAAGACGCTGGGCAAATTCATCCTGGATGGAATTCCGCCCGCGCCGCGTGGCGTCCCGCAAATCGAAGTGACTTTCGATATTGATGCCAACGGTATTTTAAAAGTCACCGCGAAAGATAAAGCCACAGGACGCAGCCAGCACATTACCATTACGGCCTCCTCCGGTCTTTCGGATAAGGAAGTCGAGAAGATGCGCCAGGATGCGGAAGCGCACGCCGAGGAAGATCGCAAACGCAAAGAGTTGATCGAAGCGCGCAATCAGGCCGATAACACTGCCTATGCAGCGGAGAAGGCCTTGAAAGAATTTGGCGATAAGGTGCCCGCGGAAATCCGCAGTGAGGTCGAAACCAAAATGGCCGAAGTGAAGGAAAAGGCCAAGAGCGAAGATGTCGCCGCCATAAAATCTGCGGCCGAAGCGCTTGGTGAAGTCATCCAGAAGATCGGTGCGGCTGTCTATCAAGGACAACCGGATGCCGCGCCGAGCGGTGAGTCCGAACCGAAATCTGATGGGCCGGATGTTGTTGAAGGCGAAGTGAAAGAATAGTGTGAAGGTTGGCAGGTTTGAATGTTAACCTGTCAACTTGAAAACATTCCAACCTGAAAACTTGAAAATGACCAATCGCGATTACTACGAAGTTCTTGGTGTCGGACGGAATGCCAGCGATGACGAACTCAAAGCTGCCTTCCGTAAATTAGCGCGCCAGCATCATCCCGACGTGAACAAAGAGCACGAC
>JAMDBC010000123.1 GCA_023484185.1 Chloroflexota bacterium
GCAGTACCGTAACGGAGAGGATGCTCCACTTCGCGGAACGCATACCAGATGTAAAGCAGAATGGCGAGCGCGGCCGCCAGAATGGCGCCTCCGGCGGCGTTGGTGACTTCCGCGCCAATCGAGGCCGAGACGGACGTGAAGTTCAAGACAGTCACTTTGGACCCAAACTTGGATTCCATTTCGGCAACAAGCTTGCCTTTGGTGGCATCGTCCATTTGTTTGGAGCGAATCGAGAATGAATCTGTGCCGAGCGGCTGAATGACCGGATCGTTCAAAGGTTGTGCGGCAGTGGAGAATTGATTGTAGACGGTCTGCACGTCGCTGATCGAAGGACGCGTTCCTGCAAATTGAATTTCGAGCAGGGAACCGCCTTTGAAGTCAATGCCGAGGGCCAATGGGCCTTCCTTGGTGCTTGCCCAATGCAGGGCCATAAAGACGATACCCGGCACGATGACCAGCAGGGAGATCAGGAAGTAAAGATAGCGATTCTTGATGATGTTCATGATAGTGTTCTCCTACTCCTAAAGCCCAAACCAACGCGGGTGCTCGCCGAGTTTTAGGTTGTCGAGTACCAGATGCAGATAGGTGCGCGTCACGATGATGGCAGTGAAGAGCGAGACAACTACGCCAAGAGCAAGGTTGATCGAGAAGCCCTTTACCATGCTGGCGCCAAAGCTGTTGCCAAAAACGTACAGGATGAGACATGTAATCAGCGTGGATGAGTTTGAGTCTCGTATGGATGGCCAGGCGCGGCTCCAGCCAAGCTCAATGGCCTGGCTAAGTGTGCGCCCGGCGCGCAGTTCCTCTTTGAGACGTTCAAAGATCAGGACGTTTGCATCTACTGCCATACCTATACTCAAGATAAAACCGGCAATGCCAGGCAGCGACAATGTAATGGGAATCATCTTGAAAAGCATGAAGGAAACCAAGGCGTAGGTCACCAGGGCAAGGTCAGCGATGACGCCGGGCAGACGATAATAAAATGCCATGAACAGGATAACCACAGCCAGGCCGATTGCGCCCGCCGTCAGACTCTTGCGGACTGAATCTTCTCCAAGCGTTGCACCGACCGTTTGGCTTTCGACAACTTTTACAGGCACGGGCAGGGAGCCGTAGCGAAGTTGGACTGCCAGTGAGTTGGCTTCAGCAGATGTGAAACTACCCGTGATCGAGCCGTCTCCGCCTGTAATAGCGCTCTGGATAGACGGCGAGGAGATGACACTCTTATCGAGAACGATAGCGAGAATTTTTCCAATGTGGGATGAAGTGTAATCTGCGAATAGTTGTGTGGAATTGGGTTTGAGCGTGAAGGAAATTTGATAGGTGCCGGGTTTCGAGCCTACCTGTACTCCAACTGTGCTTAATGCGGCTCCAGTCATAACAGTGTGGTAGACGGTTGGCGCGGGAGTTGGTGAGGCGGTGGACGTGGCCGTTGCGCTTGGCGTGGCAGTCGCCGCCGCAGGTGTCACTGTGGGTTGCGTGGTTGTTGAAGCCTGACCATAATCTGTTTGAACTTTTGTTCCGATCGTGAGTGGCGTGTCACCGGCATCTATGAATTCAAGCAGGGCAGTCTGTTGCAAGGCGGCCACAACTTCTTCGGGGTTGCTGATACCGGGGAATTCGGCCACGATGCGGCAATTGCCTGCGGTTTGCATGGTGATCTCGCTGACGCCGAGCGCATTGGCGCGGTTCTGCAGAATGGTTCGAGTGGTTTCCAGGTCGGCCGCTTTTACTGATGCGCAATTGGCCACGTCGGCTTGAAGCAGGGTTTGAAGACCGCCGCGTAGATCAAGGCCCAGGCGAATATCGGTATTGCGGTTAACGAGAGTAGTATTGTTGAGGGGATTCTGGATCGTGATGTTCTTGCTAAGGTCCACCCATAGTGAAAAGGCGACCAGGACAACTATCATCACGATCAGCCAGTTGTTTCGGCTACGATTCATGGTTTACTCCGTCCAAAAAAATACCAGCTTTTGGCTGGCGCGGCGTGATTATACTATGAACGAGAGGAATCTGGTGCATCACGTTTAGATTCCTTTGGATTAGTTTTTGTGTTTCAGGAATTCGAGCACATTTTCCAGGACTTTGTCTGTGGTGAGGGCATCTGTTTCGATGAGCAAGTCGGCATGTTGATGGGCATGGCTAAGACGGCGTTGTTGTTCATCGTAATCGGCCTCTGTCCAGTTAAGTTTTCGGCGGCGGGTGGATACTTCAAATGATGCGTTTAGAAAAATCAGAACATCAGGATTGGTGATTTTTTGCCACATGGCCGGGACGTAGGAGTGTTCCTGCGCGATGTGTCGGCATTGAAAACCGATGCTTTTCAACCCCGCAATGAGCGTTGATTTACCGGCGCCGCATGGGCCGACAATACCGATCAGAAATCGTTTACTTCCAGGCTCATCCATTATCGTACATCAAATTGCCAAGTTGCTGCAGATCACCGTGTATGGCCAGCACTTCTCCGTTGTCGATTATCACGCTGTCCGTTGGGCATCTCTGTTCCATGTCAATAACCTGCTCCTTCATTTCATAATACAATTTTTCGACAACTCGAAATCTCAAATGCTCAGCCCAACCCAATTGGATTTTCTCATATCAAGAAATCGGCAGGCGAACAGACATGCGGCGCACATCGTCGCCGCGGCGCGCGGAAACTTTCAGGACGAGAACACTGATGTCGTCGGCTGGCCGCTCATCGTCCAGTTTGACCGCATAGGCAAGTAATTCGTCAGCCAGTTCTTGTGGCGTCGGATCCTGTTCTTCCTGCAAAGAGCGGATCGTCTCACAGACATCCATCGGCTGGCCGCGCCTGTCGCCTGCATGAGTTAAACCGTCGGTGTAAATGACAATGGTCAGTCCGGCTTCGAGTTCGATCTCTGTGATGACTGGGCGCACATCACGCGATGCGCCAAGCGGAACGCTTTCGGCGCTGAGACAATCGATCTGATTGCCGCGCGAGATAAAAATCGGTGCAGGATTGTTGCGCGTCAGGACGATCGTACCGCTGTGCAAGTCCACCGAAGCAATGTTGAGTGTGCAGATCGCGGTTGCCAAGATCAACAAATA
>JAMDBC010000116.1 GCA_023484185.1 Chloroflexota bacterium
TACCCGATAGATGGCTCAATATAAAAAGGCTTTTATGAAATCTGAGTGGAGTCTGCCAGCACGTTATTTTGCACTTGCGCTCGTCATTGCATTTCTCGTCTTTATTGTTTATCAGACCCGCGAGATGATCAGGCCGTTAATCCTCGCCGGGGTAATCGCATATTTATTCTACCCGTTTGTTTCGCTGTTACAACAGCATTTCAAGTTAAACCGCAGGCAGGCATCCAACGTTGTCTATTTCGCCAGCTTGGCGGTGATGATCGCGCTGCCTATCGTACTTGTGCCGATCTTGTCCCATCAGACAACTGAGATTGCCTTCGATCTGCAACAAGTGCTGACTCAGGCAGAGCAATATCTGGCAAAGCCGATTATCGTCGGCGGGGCTGTGCTTGATCTCAGTTCGGTCGTAGCACAATATAAAAACGCACTTTTAGCTGTGTTCTCATCCACGCCGCAGAATGCCATCCAGTTGATTAGGAATACTTCGCGGAGTACGTTGTGGGGAATCGTCGTGCTCGTCAGCACCTATTTTTTTATGACTGAATGGGAGAATCTTCGCGAGGGCATGATTCGTCTCGCGCCTGAAACCTATCGTCAAGATATTCGCCGACTCTATGCTCAGGTCAGGCAGGTTTGGACGGCTTATCTGCGCGGTCAACTCACGTTGATGCTCATTGTAGCGGTCACGTTTATTATCGTCTGGACGGTCATTGGTTTGCCCGGTTCGCTTTATCTCGGTTTCCTGGCCGGATTGTTCAGCATCGTTCCTGATGTTGGGCCGTTCGTGGCAACCGTGCTGGCTCTGACTGTGGCCCTGCTTGAAGGGTCGAAATGGTTGCCGATCAATAATTTCCTGTTCGGTCTGCTGGTTGTTGTTCTTTATGCTGTTTTGATCAACATCAAAGGTGTCTGGCTGCGCCCTCGAATTCTCGGACGGAGTGTCCACATGCATGAAGCAGTGGTCTTTGTGGCGATTATTGCAGCCGTTATTTTTACCGGCGTACTGGGTGCGTTTATAATCATCCCGGTGCTGGCCTCGCTCGGTGTGATATGGAATTATTTGCATGCGCGGATTCTGGGACTGGTACCGTTTCAAGACGAAAAATACGCATCCTATCCGGACCTCGAAGCGCCTGCCATTACCGATAAAAAAAACAATCCTGTAGCTAAAGCCGCCAAAAAGAGATCAAAATGAAGATCGTTTATTCAATCATCGCTCCCATCTATGACGAGATGGATAACCTGTCCGAACTCCATCGCCGTATCACGGAAGTCATGGATGCAACCGGTCAACCCTGGGAACTCGTCCTCGTCGATGACGGCTCCACCGACGGCTCGACCGAAAAGATCCGCGAACTGGCAAAAGTTGACGCGCATGTCCGCCCTGTGATCTTTGCGCGCAACTTTGGGCATCAGATCGCCATCACCGCCGGTTGGGACTACGCCCGCGGCGACGCGGTCGTCATTATTGACGCCGACCTGCAGGACCCGCCCGAAGTCATTTTGGATCTGGCGGAAAAATGGAAAGAAGGCTATGAAGTAGTCTATGCAGTGCGCGGGGAACGCGAAGGCGAATCATGGTTCAAGAAATTTACAGCCTCCATGTTCTATCGCATCATCTACCGTATCACGGATGTAAAAATTCCGGTCGATACGGGCGACTTCCGCCTTATGGATCGCAAAGTGGTGGATGTGCTCAAGCAAATGCCGGAGCGTCATCGCTTTCCGCGCGGCATGTCGGCCTGGGTGGGTTTCAAGCAGATCGGCGTGGAATACAAGCGCGCCGCCCGCCTCGCAGGCGTGACAAAATATCCGTTCAGTAAAATGCTCAAGCTGGCGTTGAACGCCATTACCAGCTTCTCGTATTTTCCGCTGCAGGTTGCCACATTCTTTGGATTTGTATCGGCAGGCGTTTCCATTCTTGCCATCCCCATCGTCATTTATCTTCGCATGGCTGGCATTCCCCAGTTCACGGGTCAGGCCACCACGCTGATCGCGGTGCTTTTCCTCGGCGGCGTGCAATTGATCTCCCTCGGAATATTGGGCGAATACATTGGCCGTCTGTATGATGAAGCCAAAGGCAGGCCGTTGTATATTGTCCGTGAAGCGCCGAAGGATTAAGTCCGAGGATGTTCGGGCAAAAAATGCTCGAACGTCTTTTTTTATTTCCTTTCCTCATTGCAACAGAACAGAGAGATGTTTATTAAAGTCTCTCTGTTTCGTTGGTATACTTTTTCATCAGGAGAATTCATCATGCCAACCAACTTTGACCGCGTTCCCAATCGCCGCAATCCCAGCCGATCGAACAAATGGAATTATTATCCCAAAGATGTGCTGCCTTTATGGGTGGCGGACATGGACTTCCGCGCGCCCAAACCGATTTTAGATACACTCCACAAAGCACTTGACCACGGTGTGCTGGGCTATGAATTGCCCTCGCTGGCGCTTAAAGAAACCGTCGCGGCGCGCATGGACAGGCTGTATCGTTGGAAGGTCAAGCCTGAATCGGTGGTGGCCGTGACGGGCATCGTCAGCGGCTTTAGCGTTGCGGCGCGCGAATTTTGCACTACCAAAAAAGGCGTTTTGATTCAAACGCCTGTGTACAATGAATTCCACGAAGTAAAAAACAATGTCGGCATTCCCCAACTCGACGCGCCGCTTGTAAAGCATATCACTGGCAACATCCTGAGTTACGAAATTGACTGGGATATTTTCACGAAGCAGGTCAAAAAAGCGGGCATGTTCCTGTTGTGTAATCCGCATAACCCGTTGGGCATTATCTTTTCACGCAAGGATTTGTTGAAGATGGCGGAAATCTGCATCAGGAACAATGTCTTGATTGTTTCAGACGAAATCCATTCCGAGTTATTGCTCGATGAGAATCGCTTCACGCCGATGGCGAAATTGTCTTCTGAAATTGCAAATCATACGATTACCCTGATTGCTCCGTCCAAGACGTTTAATGTGCCGGGGTTGTTTTGCGGGTTCGCGATTATTCCAAATAAACAATTGCGCGAACGATATGAACATGCCCGCTTTTTTGA
>JAMDBC010000050.1 GCA_023484185.1 Chloroflexota bacterium
AAACTTCCGCCCTTGCTGTCCCTGCTGCGCACGCCGTAAGGAGCCAGCGCTTTGTCTTCCAACTCTTCCAGTTTTTGGCGGTCGAAAAACATGGTTGACCTTTCTAAGCATTACGTCATTGCGAATGAAGCCATCTCGGTTCGAAAGAGACTGCCACGCCACCTGCGGTGGCTCGCAATGACGTTGACTTGTGGGGCGAGAGGGGGTCGAACCCTCAAGGTATTTCTACCGGCGGATTTTAAGTCCGCTGCGTCTGCCGATTCCGCCATCGCCCCGGAGAAGCCAATTGTAACGCAGGACGCACTATCGTCAAGGCGGGGATGCGCGGATTTGGAAAAAATTGTTTTGACGGGAGCCGCTTCGAGGTCCGGGTCGGAAGCGTAGACCTATTTCGCGTGCTTGTCCAATCTGATGGCGCTGTCGCGGGCGGTGACATATTTTGTCCGCCAGTCTTTGATGATGAAGGGCAGATAAAGAATCAGGAATGTCACCACGCCAAGGATTTCCATGTAGATAATATAAACAGGCCAGGGCGGGAGCAGGTCGAGGATGCTGGCGGTGGCGGGCTTGGCATTGATCATCAAATAATCACTGCCGATGGCTGAGTTGATGAAATAGACGATGACCATGTAAATGTTCATCCAGATCGAAACGCGCAGCATGGATTTCCAGGTTGGGCGGAAGTTTTCGATGACGGTCATGTAAATTGCGGCAGTGATGATCAGGCCGTGCGAAATAAAAGTTTGAAAGAAGCGATAATGTGGAAAGCCGTAAATGCCGAGGTCAGGCGTCAGAACAGCTTGAAATGCGCCGCCGATGCCGAGGAAATAACAGAACTCATAGATGGAGTAGTTTTTGGTGACGAGCATGAGCGCGCCTGTCCAGACCAGAACGCTGCAAAGATGGAGCGGCAGCATTGTTTGGATCGTCCACGTGCCGGTGAAGATATGCCAGAGATGCCAGCCGATTTCGTTGGTCCACAAAATGATGGCAAGTGCCCAGCGGATGTTGTGTTTTGTTTTTTCATTGGCCTTTTTGAAGCGGAATATGATAAAGAGATTGAGCAAAACGATTGCAATCAGTGCGAAGATATGTGACGCGCCGAAGAGTTGAAAGGCCGGACCGGGATAATTGACTGCAAAAAAATTGTCCATCATAATCATCCTTGATGAAAAACTTTGGGGTCGGACGGCTTGCTGTCTGACTTTTAGTCGTCGGAAGCAAGCTTCCGCATTCCAAACCTTTATAAGAGGAACCCGCGCCGAAGATTTTCGGCGCGGGTTCCTAATTCAAGATTATGCTTTTGCGTCTGCGGCGCGCAAACGGTGCAGAACGTAGATCGTGGCCGAGAATAAAGCCAGTGCGTTGGCTTGATGGAGAAGCGCCAGCGGGATGTTGACGTGATACAAAATGACAAGAATTCCAAGAGCAATTTGCAGGACGACGAGGACCAATACAAGGTTGATGCTTTTCATGATCTCGGCTGAGAAATTCTGTTTGCGTATCAGCCAGTAAATCCATACCGCGACGATCAGCCCAACGAAGGCGAACCAGCGATGGATGAAGACAACCGTGGCAGGTGCGTCAATCAGATTTAGCAGCGGCGGCTCGACCTGACTCAGCAATCCGTGCGGGATGAGTTGTCCGAGCATAAGCGGCCAGGTGTCGGAGATGTGACCAGCTTTGAGGCCGGCTGTGAATCCGCCGTAGGCGATCTGGATGAGCAGGACGAATAATCCAGCGGCGACAATTTTACTGGCCGTTGACCATTTTGCTTTGCCATTGCTAAAGCCGAATTGGTGGCCGAAAGCCGTCCATAACGACACACCGATCAAAGTCAGTGCGAGGAAAAGGTGGGCGGTCAGTGCATATTGACTGACGGAGGGACGGTCTTCTAATCCCGTTGAGACCATGTACCATCCCATCACGGCTTGTGCCAGGAATAAAAATCCCAACGCCACGTACAGCCCAATTTCCTTCCACGGAATTGTTTTCTTAAAGAAGAATACAAAAAAGGGAATGGCAAAGATCAGACCTGCGAAGCGAGCGATGAAACGGTGGAACCACTCGAGCAGGAAGATGACTTTATATTGATCGAGCGTCATGCCCGAATTGACTTTGATATATTCAGGTGTGAGCTGATATTTGGCGAATTCTGTTTGCCATTGTTGCTGGTTGAGCGGCGGGACCGCGCCGTAAACGGGATTCCATTCGACGATGGACAGGCCGGAACGGGTGAGACGGACCAGGCCGCCGAAGACAACGAGGAACATCGCGACGCCTACGAAAGCGTAGATCCAATTCATCACGGCGCGATTTTGAGTTTTAGGCATTTTTTCTCCATTAATCTATATCCATTTCAGGAATCCGGCGAAGACGATCAGGCTGACGATGTCCACGGCCCACAATGCTCCGACGGTCTGAAGTTTTTGTTTCATGGATTTCATGTCAAAGACCCAGAAGGCCATAATGAAAAATGTCAGGTAGCCGAAGAGAAAGATCAAGATTGGCGCACCGCGATTCCACCAGGGCCACTCCCAGGTCAGCGCACCGGCGGCGTTGAGAAAATATTCAACGAAGACGCTGAATGCCGAACCGGCGATGGCAATGAACCAGCGGTTTGGGATACCGAGGATTTTGTCTTCCTTGTTCGGCAGCAGCATTTTCGTCCAGATAATTCCTGCAACTGCGAACATGAAAGCTGTCTCGATGTTGAGACCAACGAGGATGAGATAAGCCGTCGGCCCCGGCTCGCCCCAGATCGGAGCAAAACCCGTGCCGTGCAAAACGAGTCCGTTGACGATCTCGTTGAACCAGTCCGCGCCCCAGAAGGCCAGCCCCGCCAGGATCAAGCTCCAGTTGCGTTTCTCGGCTTCGACCGTGTAGACGTAGAAGACAAACGCCAGCAGGGGAATAACATACCATTGGAAATTATTTCCCTGCCTCAAAATTGAAAGTGCGCGTAAAGCTGAGTCAGACATGCTGCATCTCCTTATTACCGGGATGCCTCAAGTATAGGCTCGATTTTGAT
>JAMDBC010000018.1 GCA_023484185.1 Chloroflexota bacterium
TAAACATGCTTTCAGCCTATCAAGCGGTATTGATCTCAAGTGTTTTGTTGGGGACGGTCTCCCTGATCCCGATCTGGATGATGGAAGAACCGCGTGCGACTCCGGCATCAAATCCTCCTCAACCCGGAACCTCAAGCGGGTCGCCGCGCGACAAGCTTTCATCTTCGCTGGTTGCGTTGACCGCCAAGATGACCATCCCGCAGATTCTGATCGGCTTCGGCGCGGCCATCCTGATCCCATACATGAACGTCTTCTTCAAGGATCGCTTTGCCGTCAGCGATTCTCTGCTGGGGACTCTGTTTAGCCTTTCGGCGCTGCTAATTGGCATCGGCAACCTGATGGGCCCGCGCCTTGCAACGCGGCTGGGCGGCAAGGTGCAGGCCGTGGTCGCTTCACAATTCGCCAGCCTCGTCTTCCTGCTGATCATGGGATTCACGCCGTTCCTATGGCTCTCATCCATCGGCTTCCTGATGCGGTCGGCTTTGATGAATATGGCTTCACCGCTCTACACCGCCTTTTGCATGGAACATACTCCTGAGCACCAACAGGGTTTTGTGAACAGTATCTTGAGCCTGTCATGGAATATCGGCTGGGCAGTGGGACCATACATTTCAGGGATCGTGCAGGAGCGTTACGGTTTTGGTCCGCTGTTTGTGACGACCGCAGTTTTGTACTCTTTAGCCATCGGACTGAGTTGGAATTTCTTTGTCCGAATGGAAAGCCAATCTTCGCTCATGCGATCCGCCCGATGATTTCATGTTTTGATCGAAAAATATTGTTTCCAGTCTAAATACAGGATACTTCGACGTTATTTTTTCAAATTCTGAAACTGGTGCATCTTTGCTTATCGGTATATGCGGCCGCGCTCCAGGCGCAAGCTGCAGGTATGCCTTCAAGATCGGCGCTCTCTGTCTGACATTGACCTCTTCCAGGAGAACTTGTTCACTAATTCCGTGTCGAAGCTTTGCTTTTCCGCCTGCCGCCCTGACATTCCGCACCCAGTTCGTTTCCTCTCCCAACATGGCTACCAGATATCTCTCTCCGTTCATCACCGTCATCGCAAGCGGAAAACCTATCGTCTTTCCCGATTGTCTTCCCACTACTTCCAGCGTGACAAGACGGTCTGGAAATATTCCCAGCGTGTGAATTATTGCCCAGCCCGCGTTGATTATTTTGGTTAATTGGTTTGGATGACCTCCACGATACATCCATCTTTTTATAGCCATTTTTTCTCCATGATAATTTGTTGTACTTTGCGACGGCCCAATGGAGTGCGTTACCGGTGGGGCGGGCGTGGACTCTGTTTGAGGGCAGAAAAACGGAAGCGTAGAAAATGCCTAAAAATGCACAGACTTTTAGGACGGTTGCGGCAGACGATGGGCATTTTTGACTTTGCAAGACTCTACATGCTTTGAAGTTGCTCGCAAATTAAGGCGCTTAATTTCTTGACGACCTCATTGAATTTTTCGGGCGGTAATTTGCAGCTAAACTCTGCCTTCGTTGCCTTCCAATCAAGGCTTTTTACTTGGTCAGATAGGATCGCGCCTTTTACTTCCAAACCTTCAGGTATCAAAACTTCAAATGGATACCCTTTAACTTGACTTGTAATTGGGCAGAGAATAGCCAAACCAACTTTTCCGTTATAAGCCTTCGGTGACAAAACCAATGCTGGCCTATGTCCTGCCTGCTCATGCCCTGCTTGTGGATTGAACATGATCCAAACGATATTACCGCTGTCAGGAATATAAGCCATGGTTTTACCAAACTTCATTTCCTGCGGAGAACCCTGTATCAATTTCACCATGAAGATTATCTTTGGTGATGTCTGCCAGCAATTCATCAAGCGTCCAACTCGGCGCCGGCACTGGCGTAATAATGATTTTGCCCTTGACGATGCTGATTTCTACACATGAATCATTTTCCAGTTGGGCGTCAAGCGCAAAGGCCTTTGGTATTCGCAGGGCAAGACTGTTGCCCCATTTTTGAACTTTTGTGAGCATAAGATCATCTCCTGTTTGTTTCTACAATAAAGATACACCTTCTTACTCAATTAATCAAGCGCTTCTTTCGTTGTGCAAGGGAACGCTCAGCGATTTGCGTTATAAGAATGTTCTTGTTTGGGTCGTGGCAAATGCGTATCCTGGTTGTGATTTCATCGTTGGGGACGCGTTTTTTGGGGCGGGTCTGGAAGCCTGTCTCTATAATGAAAATCTGATTGCAGATGAATAAAGAAAGGCTCCGAAGTCTTTGCCTTCAGAGCCTTTCACCTATATGAATGTCAATTTTCAAATTGAATATTCAAAACTCTTGACACTGCTGTTTATCGGTAGCCCTATTTGTACCTTTTCCAGTTGATTGGCTTTCCAAAAGAGAATGCTTTAGGAGAGACACGTGCTGGAACTATTGCTACATACCTGTACCAACGCCTATTATTTTTTACACTCGTGTCAAGCACCCAGTATGGCGGGCTTGGAAAATCGACAGGCTTTTTCCGACTTTGCAAAAGCCAATTGATGCGCATTTGCGCGAAACGCTGTAAACCATCTTTGGTACATAAAAAAACATTGATATTGTCGATAATACCTTTTGGAAGCCTATCCAATCCGTTTATATTTGGGTCAGTAAGGAGCGAATGTAAATTGCCTACTGTCATAAGAAAAATATTCAAATCATCTTCTCGATAGAATTCGCAGGTGTATTCGACTATGTTGCCGCTTGACGGTCCAGGACCAAAAATAATTAGAAAATCTGCAAATTTAGAACGTCTTTTTTGATTTGGTTTTGCTTTGAGGAGTTCCTTGAGTCTTATTCTAAGAGACTCGTATATTTCTCCCCCAATCTTTTCGAGAAAGCCAGTGAATATAGCAGCTGCAAGGAATTCTAGAGTCGTTTGAAGTCCTGATCCTCTGGGTAATGAAATTCGTTCACCTGTGACAGGGCCGAACTCTTCAAGGGAATTTATTAATTCATTGAGGTCTTCAGATGTCCATGCGCTTGATGGACAGAGATTTATGCGTAAATTTTCTTTAGGGTGTTTGGTGCTCATATCCGACTCAATTCTTAGTCTATGATTGTTTAGGGCTAACTAGGTGTTCAGCCGCCGTTTGGCCTCCCAACTACTTATGGGCGGTCAAAGATTAATCTGCATTAGAGCAGCTTTCGATACAAACGCCACTGGACGAAGGAAGAAAATTTACTTCGCATTCTTCGTCATCTGTCTTGCAACCTGCATCAACTCATGCGCGGAACGAGTACGGAGTGCAAGCAGTGTTAGTGCATTTTTGATTTTCTCATCGAATGTTCTAATCATTTAATCCCATTCCATCGAGAATTAGGTCAATGTATTTTTCAACCCTTGCCTTCCGGGTTTTGGATAGCTTGGGTTGAGAAAAATAAAATATGTATGCTCTTTGCCGTCCCGGCGTCAACGCATAAAATGCTTCCTTCAAGGCGGGCATTTCATCCAGTTTATTTTGAAATTCTTTAGGAATGCTGAATTCTGAAGTCTTTTTATAATTCACTTTCAAACCAGCTTTTTCCGCTTCAATGGCTTCATGAATATAGGCTTTCAAGATGGATTCCATCTTAGCTATTTCTCGAACATTGGTGAACCGAATCTGGCGCGCCGCCTGTACATTCTTCGTTTGTTGGATGAGAATACCCTTGGCATCCTTTAACAAGGCGCCTTTGATAAACAGAATCGCACAGTATTCTTTAAATCCATGTATTAAAACGATGTTACTTTTCTGAAACGTGTAACAAGGAACACCCCACTTCAATTCTTCGGCCAACTGACAGTCAAGAATGATCGTTCTCAATTTCTTGAATTCTTCCTGCCACTGTTTGGCTTTATTAAAAAAGAAATCAACCTTGGGATTCATTCCGTTCATTTATTGATCCTCCGATCGAGCAACAATCAAGAGTATTCAGGCATAAATCCAATTCAGATATTCACATTTACTTCGCGTTCTTCGTCATCTGTCTTGCAACCTGCATCAATTCATGCGCGGAACGGAGCGTGCCTTCGCCGACCTCCCCGAGCATCTGCGAAAGTTCGAGCAGTTGCGGCTCGCCTTCCAGCCGTTCGACGCGCGTCAACGTGCGATTGCCCTGAATTAATTTTTGCACCTGATAATGCTGGTCGCCGAAGGCGGCCAACTGCGGAAGATGCGTCACGCAGAAAACCTGATGAGTGCGTCCCAGATGCCAGAGCTTGAATCCAACCGTCAAGCCGACGCGCCCACCGATGCCTTGATCAATTTCATCGAAGATCAGTGAGGGGATTTCGTCCGCTTTGGCGAGGATATTTTTTAAAGCCAGCATCAGACGCGAGGTCTCACCGCCGGATGCAATTTTTGCAAGTGGCTTGAGTCCTTCGCCGGGATTCGGCGCAACCAAAAATTCAATGCGGTCGAGGCCGTTCAGGTCGAAGGCCACGCGCGAACCGTCAGCCAATGGAATGCCGTTTGGATCAGGCTTGGTTTGGAAGTCCACACCAAAGCGGGCGGCGGCCATCTTGAGATCATCCAATTCGATCTCGATGCCTTTACCCAATTTCTCTGCGGACGATTTGCGTTTGTCTGAAAGAGTCTGCGCCTGTTTCGATAAAGCTTGAAGCAATTTATTTTCTTCGGTTTCCAACGTGCCGATGCGTTCGCCCGCGTTGGAAATATTTTCCAACTGTTTGCGCGCATCCACGCCAAAGGCAATCACAGCCGGAATATCCCCGCCATATTTGCGCGTCAGGTGGTGAATGAGATTCAATCGTTCTTCAACTTCATCCAAACGCTTGGGGTTGAATTCGATCTCTTCCAGATAATCGCGCAGGGAACGAACTACATCCGCGACTGTATCTTCCAGAACTGCGGCCTGATTGGCAAGGTCTTCCTGCGCCTTGTCAATTTTTGCAAGCCCGGCCAATGCCTGCGCGGCCTGACCGATCAGATCGCTGGCCGCGACTGATTCCTGTGAGCCTTCATCCAAAATTTCAAGTGCGTGCTGCGCGTATTGCGCCAAAGATTCAGCATTTGCCAAACGGTCGCATTCCTTGCGGAGTTCATCTTCTTCGCCGGGTTTAAGTTTGGCGGATTCGATTTCGTCGGCTTGAAAGGTCAGCATTTCGAGGCGGCGGTCAGCGTCTGCTTGGGCGGTGCGCAAATCGTTCAACTCGCGGCGGACGGTCAATAACTTTTGATAAGACTGACGATATTCGCTGAGCGGCTTCGCGATGTCGGCGTAGCGATCGAGCAGGCCGAGATGCGCGCGCCAGTCTAGCAGGGATAAATGTTCAGATTGGCCGTGGATATCTACCAGCGCCGCGCCAATTTCCTTGAGCAGCGACACGCCCGCAGTCCGGCCGTTGACGCGGGCGGTGCTTCGTCCTTCGCGGCGGATCTCGCGAGTCAACGTCACATAGTCCGGATCGTCCAACAAGTCTTCGCGTTTGAGGATGAGCTGCACCGCTTCTTTTTCCGGACCCTTGAGTTGGAACATGCCTTCGACGAAAGCATTGTCCGCCTCAGCCCTGACCATGGTTGCATCGGCGCGCCCGCCGACTAACACATCCACCGCATCTAGGATGATGGATTTTCCCGCGCCGGTCTCGCCGGTCAGGATGATGAGGCCCGGGCCAAGTTTGAGATTGAGCTTGTCAATGATGGCGAAGTTCTGGATGTGAAGTTCGGTCAGCATAATTTCTAAACCTTGCTCCGGACGCCGTCCCCGGCGTTTGACAACGAGCGCCGAGGACACCGAAGAGCGCAATGCAGGCGGCGCTCAGAGCATAGAGAGATGTGGAGTTCAGTCAGCATTTAGCCACCAATGCGAATGCCGGAAATTTGTGTGTACGCGGCTGGCACGGCCAGAACGAGATAAATGACCTGCCAAATGGCAGGCAGGAGAACACCAAGGCCTTGAAGGCTGCCTGAAAAAATCATAAGTATGGCGGGCAGGGTATATATAAGCAGGGCGGGTATTCCGCCAACCACAATGCCGACCGCAGCAGTGGTGAACAGCAAACGCGAGCGCCTGTTTTTGATAAAGCGCAGAATGAGGCTGCCAATCGCCGCGCCCGCGCCGGGAGCGATAAACAGGACCAGCAAGCCAAAGAAAATTCCGCTGGCCAGCAACACCAGCACGCTGGCTATCCCCGAACCAATCGCGCCGACAGCAAAGGCCACGATATAGTCATACCAGAGGGCGGTATCGAAAATCTTTTGTTGCGATTTCACACATTCCTTGCAGCGGTAGCCGGTTGGCGTGCGGACGGCGCACTGCGCGCAGATTGGCCGCTCGCAGCGGTTACAGCGCAACGTGGTTGGGCGATTCGGGTGAACGTAGCAAAACAGATTGTCGGTGTTAGTCATCGTTTTTTTCCCTACAAGTGGGGTTGATTCATGTGGGCGGTCAAGTTGCGATAAAAGTAACCCGGATCTCCAAAACGGACAAATTGCGCGACGTACGTTGCGGCGCGTATATCCACGTGATCGTCTTCGGCGAGCGGCAATGGCGGCTGTCCGTCCACGCTGACAACTGCGTTCTCGCCCTTCACAATAATACTGACCGACGAGCCTTCCGCTAAAACGACGGCGCGATCCACAGACAGGTGGGGCGCAATCGGGACGATCAAAATATTTCGCAAATCGGGCGGAAGGATTGGTCCGCCCGCGGCCAAAGCGTAGGCGGTTGAACCGGTCGGTGTGGACGCGATCAGACCATCGCAAACATAAGTTGTCAGCACGCGTCCATCCACGCTGGCAGCCAGCCGCACCGGGCGGAGGTTTTGTCCGCGACTGACAACGGCCTCGTTCAGCGCGTGCCAATGTCCCAACACTTCACCGGCTCGAACATGTTCGGCGTGGATCATCATGCGATTCTCGATCCAGGCTTCGCCGTTGAACAAATTTTCAAACTTTTCGCGCCATTCCGTGCGTTGAATCTGGATAAGAAAACCCAACCGTCCGAGGTTGATTCCCAAAATTGGGATGCCGCACGGCGCGCATAAATGTCCCGCCCGCAGCATGGTTCCGTCACCGCCGACGGCGATTAACATGTCGAACTCGCCGCTCTTGACGCGCCGGCGCAGGTCCTCATCGTACAGCGAGCCTTGCGGGGGATTGAAGCCTTTTTCCTTCAAGAACTTGACGATCAAATCCGCTTCGGCGAAGGCATCCGGTATCTTCGGGTATGAAACGACCACAGGGCGCTTTGGGTTGAATGGTTCAGGCATTTGAAATATTATACACTCCCATTCTATCAAGCCAGACTCTGGTCACACACTTTCCTGAACCCGCATTTGCGACAGCGCGCCGCGTCTGTGTGCGAACGCTGAACACTGGTGCGCGTTTCGTCGCGTTTTAATTCGGCTAAAAGATCGAGCAGGGAGGATTCGAGCGAGGGAGTGTAATCCACGGCAAAATCGCGGTTGGGATAATGGATGATCCCATAGGGCGGACGTTTGCCATAAGTCTTTTCCACCAGCAGACAATAGGCGGCAACCTGGAAGATATGCGAATCATACGGCGCTTCGGGCGTGCGTCCCGTTTTGACTTCGACCGGAATGATGCGTCCCTTCTGTTCGAGGAGATAATCAGGCTTGCCGGTCAATCCCAATTCCCGAGAAAAGAGCGGCTTCTCCACTTCGCCCCAGGCACGCGTGTCGGTATAGATGACGCGTCCACCCGGCAGACCGGCCTGCTTCTGCTGGTGATTTCCTTGAAAGAAAAAGATAAAGGCAAAGATGAATAAGAAGAGGGCAAGGTAAAGCATAATATCCATTGACTGGTTAACGTCTGTCAGCTTCCTTTATAACCTTCTTCACTCGCGCCAAACCTGAACCCGATAAATCCTCTGCCCGTTTTTCAAGCGCATTGACAAATTGTTTTTTGTTCGATGAATTTACGGCGGGCAAAGTTTTTTCGGAATGCTGAGCCACATCTTTTGGACGACAGGTTTTTAGATGATCGAGCAAATATGGGAAAATGGCTTTGTTGTATTTTTCATTCTTCGACGCAGCACGTGCCAAAGCCAGCACGCCATTGTCCATCGTGATGACCGAGCCTGTGTCCATGGCTTTTTGGATTTCAGTTAGATGCTCAAAAATAATGTCAGCTTTTATTTCAGCAACAGTCCCAAGTGCGATCATCCCACCCCACACGAGTCGGTTGTTCTTATTTTTCAATAACCTGATGAGATCTTCGGCGTAATCGGCGATCAAGGTCGGGTCGATATAACCGACTTCGTACAAAACTTTGATGCAATCGGCTTGAATGTTTTTATCTTTGCTCCAAAGATTTTCGGCAATTTCGCGAATACCGGTTTTGTCTTTTTGGGCCGCCAGGTCATGCGCCAGTTCCTGGTTTGGCACCTCGTCACGGCGATTTTGAAAATGAGCAATGCGATTCAAGATTGACATGTCTCCTCTATTTCAAAAGCAGATCGGTGAGATAAGTTACCAGCACAATGAAAGCCGCCAGCAACAGGATCATACCCAAAGTCCGGAGAAGACCTGCCGCGATGACATGGCGTCCGTGCTGACGATGGAGTTCAGTCCCGCTGGCGAGTTCGGCCTGATCCTCGGATTCCACGCCCTGCTTACGATACCACCAAGCGCGGCGGCAATAAAGATAGGAACCGATCTCAGAAGCTCGGATGACAGAGGACATGGGCAAAGTATAGCACAAATATTCTACTTGAAATCCCGCTTTAGTTGCCGTTCTCGCCCAATAGCCGAAGCACGGTTGGCACCAGATTGTTGGCATATTGTCCGTTTGTCAACAGCACAAAACCGGAACTGCCATCCTTGGCAAACGAAATGTACGTTGTGAAGCCGGAAGTTCCGCCGCCTTTCCAGACTCTTTCAGTGGGAGTGTTGGGGCGCTCTATCTCCCAGCCCAGCCCTGTGCCGGAGCCTGGTTCCTGTCCATCCGCAATCGTCATTTGAGTGAGTCTTATTGAAGAAGCCAGGGGAGTGGAATCCGGCTGCATATTGTCAACCAGGAATTGGGTCATATCTTTGAGAGTGGAATGTAAATATCCTGCGCTGCTCATCGCGCCTGAATCTGGAAAGTAAGTTGCGAGTGCGCCATCGGCTGTATAACCTTGAGCCAATCTGTTTTGTTGTTCGTCCGATAAAGTTTCGCTGGTATCCATCAATCCCAGAGGCTGGCTGATTGCTTCGTACTCAAGCGTGCCAAAGTCGTTTCCTGAAAGCCGCGCAAGAATATCTCCAAGCAAGGAATAACCCAGGTTTGAGTAGATGTATTTTGAACCAGGTGCCTGAGCGAGTTGATATGTATTCAACCAGTTATACAGATCGGAGAGATTATCGGAAGCAAAGTCACGAGGCAGGGCGGAGTAATGGGTTGCCAGATTGACCAATGTGATCGGAATATCGTTATACGTCGGCGCTTGAATGCCGGGCGGAAGATATTTTTGAATCGGATCATCGAATTTGACGGTCCCCGCGCTGACTGCTTCGGCAAGCAGGATGCCGGTGAAAACTTTTGTGATCGACCCAATCTCATAAACTGTGGAGGATGTCATAGATTGTCCGCCATCTTTGGCTGTTGTGCCATAGTTCAACAACATCGCTTCCAACTGGCCTGTTTGCGGGTTGCGAACCACAACAGCGATCCCAAGCCCCGGAGTTTTTGTCTGCTCGAGAAATGATGCTGCAAGCCTGTCTATCTTTGATTTGAGATCATCATTGTTCAATATTACAAGGCCGGGTGTTGGGGAAGGGGAGGGCGTTTCCGTCGCAGTTGCGGATGGGACGATTGTCGGCGTTTCCGCAGTTGGAGTTGAAATTGTTTGCGTGAGTGAAGCAGGGGATGATGAGACTTCAGTTGTTATTGGCTTTCTGACGCCGCAAGATGCAAGTCCAAACACGAGTATCAGTAAGAGTATTTGTCTTAACTTTTGCATTATATGTTTCCCTTTTATGAATAGAGAACAGGGAAGATTATAGCACCCCACAAAAAACAACTTTGGATAATTAACTTGGGCGTGAGTCAACCATTAAAGCAGGATAAATTTGAAATTCATGCAGGGTTCATTTGCGACAAGTAAGATACACATCGGCTTGCTCTTATGTACAAGGGAGAGGAATAGCCGGATTTGAAAATGCTGGAGAGTCGAATGAATCAGATTTTGGGTCGAGGAAAGTTGCGTGCAAGACGTTGGGGAGCATACGTGATTGGGGGCGTGGCGTTATTGTTTTCAGGGCTATTTGGTGTCATTGGGATCGTGCCCGCAGTTTCGCCGTCCACCGGCGCACAGATCGCGGATATGATCAGGTCAATGGCCGGACCTCAACCGGTGGCGGACCTTGAGAGCGTATCATTCCAAATACAGGATGCCATCAACCGATTTATATCTACCCACGATGGCGGGCAAAAAGCAATCAGCCTTTTGCAAGCCAGTGCGGTGCAGAGTCTCCCTCAAAGGCAGAGACGGGCGAATAGCGTTGCGTCAACATCTCAGACGGCAGCACCTTTGCCGGTCAATGATGTGGTCAGCGCGCCGCCTCAGATCGGCTGGCAGGCTTACGGTCCGGCAGTGAACGGTTCACCCGTGCTGGCTCAGGCATTGTTATCGCTCGATCCGCAGCGTCCATATGCCGGGATCGCACTTGTCCGCATTGATCTTTCCAAACTAAAACTCCACATCGAGCCCGGTTTTCTCGAACCATCTCATACGAAGGATACTGTCAATGCAATTCCGAACCTAGGGTTAACCCCGGCGGCTGATCAAAGCAATCTTGTCGCAGGATTCAACGGTGGCTTTAAAGCAGTCAATGGTTATTATGGGATGATGGTAAATGGAGTTACTCTGCTGCCAGCTATCCCTGGCATTGCGACTGTAGCCATCTATCGCGACGGGCATGTTCAAATTGGCGCGTGGGGACAGGATATCCTGCCATCTTCAGATATAGTTGCGTTCCGGCAGAACTGTCCGCTGATCATTCAAAATGGACAGATCAATTCACAGGTATCTGTTGATAACCGCGCTGTTTGGGGCGACACAATTGGAAATCAGGAAATCACCTGGCGCACCGGACTTGGTTTGACTCAGGACGGCCGTTACTTGATCTATGCAGTTGGGAATGGGACGACAGTTGAAACCTTGGCCCAGGCTTTACAGGGCGCTGGGGCTTATAACGCCATGCAATTGGACATCAACCGACACTATGCTCATTTCGTCACATATCAATCCAGTGGTAAATCAAATTCCCCTTTGAGGGCTGTCCAATTATTGAATCAAATGGAGAGTGACCCAGTTCTTTATCTCGTCGCACATTCACGGGATTATTTCTACCTGACATCGCAGTAAATTGCTTGAAATTACAACTGCAAGTTCGCTGGAGTTTTGGAATATGGCTTACTCAAAGTTAGAGGGCGAACAGCAAAGCCCGCACGTGTGCCTGCGGCCCAGTGCAGGCAAAGAGCGCGAAGATTTCTCTTATCTTGGTGCACTTCGCGCTCTTCGCGGTGGGAAAATGACAAAAACTGGAGTTCACTATGGACTTTGAGAAAGCCGTAAGTTTTGGAATTCGCTCCATTGTCAAAACCGCTGACCCTCGTTATAATGTTGCTCTCTCGGGCGGATAGCTCAGTTGGTTAGAGCACTGCTTTGACATAGCAGAGGTCGTAGGTTCGAGCCCTATTCCGCCCACAGAGAAAAAGCCCCGAATATTGGGGCTTTTTTATTTTATTCTACCATCTCCGAAATAAGCAATTGGCACCAATTTGAAAATCTTTGGGTTATAATAATCGGACAATATTTATCCGAGTTAAACCCACAAGGAGAACAGTATGTTTATTGACTATCTAACCCTCGTCATGGTTAATCTTGTAGCAGGGACGGTCTTATTGGCTTACTATCTGTGGAAAGGCCTGGACGAAAAGGATCAGCGCCCATACGCAGCCGCGTTCTTCATGGCTGGCTTGGTCAGTTTAATTACTGGCCTGCAACTTTCCTTCACTTGGCCTTTACCGGGCAGTTTCAACGTTGGTTACGGCGATGCTACCACCTTATTTGGCGTCGTTTTCGTTGCCACAGGCATTGCCCTGAGCCAGGGCTGGAACCTGATACCCGTCACGATTTATGCCTTCTTCGCCGGTATAGATGCGATTATTGTCGGCATTCGCATCCTGTCCCTTGGACTAGGTCAGGAGCCGCTTGTTGCTGCTGTTGGTTTTGTTCTCGCTGGCTTGGGTGGTTTGGGCGCCTTTCCATTCTTCCAGTGGTTTAGAGACAACAAAATCGTGCGTTGGCTCGCGATCTTATTACTGCTGGCTACAGCCGCAATTTGGGCTGTCACGTTCTACAATTCATTATGGGCCCATATGGCAAGCTTCAGCAAATGGGTTCCAGCCACGATGCCGAGCAAATAATCCAGGACACAATTCAATGAACCGGGAGGGTGCAAACCCTCCCGGTTTTGTTTTTGTAGTCGGGACAATTTGTAAAGGCGTTAGCGAGATCACAACATTTTTGCTATACTAAAGAAAATCCAAGAATGAGTTTTGGGGAGGCCGCTTTGAATACTAAAAATGAAAACTTTTCATTTCTGTCCATTGTCTTGATGATTGGTGCAATACTCATAATTCTGTTGGCGCTGTGGTCGGGATTCACTCACTTGTTTTCTCAAAGAGGTGGAGACATGGTGCAAGTGATTGTCAGTGAGATCAACACGCTATTTCTGGTGATCCTCTTTATCATCGGGATGATCTTTACACTGCAGAAAAAACTTTGGGGATTCTGGATGTTTGGCATCACGTCAGTTTTGATTTTCGTTTGGGGAGGCATGCCCGGCAGCGGCGGCATAATAAATCAGCTTGGAGTAGCCGGTTTTTTGGGCACGGCCTCCATCTTGCTAATCTATCGCCAGCGCGATCTACTATCCTAGCCTCTTGCGATTGGACCTTGAAATGCGTATAATGTCCCCACTCAAAAGAAATCGCGTCGACCGGGACGAGTAAGCGGTTCCCGTTTCTGACAGGGAGAACAAGCCGAAGATTGAGAGCTTGTTCCAGAACAACCGCTGAAGACCACCCGCGAGCGTTGACCTGAACATGTAGGGGCGGATGGCTCCGCCCAAATAAGTAAGGAAAACGGCCAGCCCCGTTATCGGCTCAATGAGATATGTTGTAAGACATAAATCGGGTGGAACCGCGTGAGCAAAACTCTCGCCCCGTTATCGGACGAGAGTTTTTTTTATTGTCCCCCTCCGCCGCTAAAGCGGCACCTCCCCCAAATCTATTTTGGATTTAGGGGAGGCAGGGCGGGGGTCCAAGAAAGGAAGCGAAAATGGCACAACAAGTTCAGGAAAAATACGAAGAGTCCCAGCTTTATAAAATCCGTCACTCGGCGGCGCACATCATGGCGCAGGCTGTGTTGGAAATATTTCCGGATGGCAAGGTTACCATCGGCCCGCCAGTCGAGAATGGTTTTTATTATGACTTTGATCTGCCGCGCAATCTGACGCCTGAAGATTTGGAGAAAATCGAAAAGCGCATGCGCGGCATCATCCAAGGCGGATTCGAGTTCAAGAAGACAATCGTTTCGGCGGAAGAGGCGCGCAAGATTTTTGCAGACCAGCCGTACAAACTTGAATTAATTGATGGACTCGAAAAAGGCGGACTCGACGAATATGGCGAACCGCTCAAAGAGAAACCGGAAATTTCCATTTATCAGCAGGATACTTTCACGGACCTGTGCCGGGGGCCGCACGTGGACAACACGCGCCAGATCAAACCGACCGCCGTTAAACTGATGTCGGTGGCGGGCGCGTATTGGCGCGGCGATGAGAAGAATAAAATGTTGCAGCGCATCTATGGCACGGCCTGGGAATCAGAGCAACAGCTCAAGGATTATCTCTGGCAGTTGGAAGAGGCCAAGAAACGCGATCATCGCAAGCTGGGCAAAGAATTGGAGATTTTTATCTTCGATGAGGAAGTGGGCCCCGGCTTGCCGCTTTGGCTTCCGAACGGTGGTGTGATGATCGAGGAGTTGGAGAAGCTGGCCAAAGAAACGGAGGACCAGGCCGGTTACTCGCGCGTTCGTACTCCGAATCTGACGAAGGAAGATTTGTTTCTGAGATCGGGGCATCTGCCATACTATGCCGAGAGCATGTATCCGCCGATGGAACTGGAAGGCGTGAAGTATTACGTCAAGCCGATGAACTGTCCGATGCACCACAAGATTTTCGGTGCCAAGCCGCACTCATACCGCGACTTGCCGATCCGCCTGGCGGAGTACGGTACGTGTTACCGCTATGAAAAATCCGGCGAGTTGTTTGGTCTGATGCGCGTGCGTTCAATGCAGATGAACGATGCTCACCTGTACTGTGCCGAGGAACAATTCGAGCAGGAATTCATGGGTGTGATCGCACTGTATCACAAGTATTTTAAATTGTTCGGCATTGAGAAATATATCATGCGCTTGTCGCTACACAGCAAGGCGGGACTGGGTAAGAAATACGTTGATAATGAGCGCCTGTGGATCAAGACGGAGGATATGGTACGCCGCGCCATGACGAATGGCAATGTGCCTTTTATGGAAGTGGAGGACGAAGCCGCTTTCTACGGTCCGAAGATCGATGTCCAGATCTGGAGCGCGATCGGCAAGGAATTCACGCTGGCGACGAATCAAGTGGATTTTGCCCAGCCCGCCCGCTTCGATTTGAAGTTCACGAACAAGGAAGGCAATGAGGAAGTGCCATTATGTATACACCGTGCGCCGCTTTCAACGCATGAGCGCATGATCGGATTCCTGATCGAGCATTACGCAGGTAACTTCCCGGTTTGGCTTTGCCCGGAGCAGGTGCGCATCATTCCGATTACGGACGGACAGAACGAATATGCACATCAAATTGTCCAGCAATTGCGCGAGCAGGGCATTCGTGTCAGCGCAGATATTAGCGCCCAGCGCATGAACGCCAAAATCCGCTCTGCGCAGTTGATGAAAGTGCCGTATATGTTGGTTGTTGGCGAGAATGAAATGAAGGCCGGACAAGTTTCCTTGCGTGTGCGAGACGGCTCACAACAGAATAATATTCCACTAGCCGAGTTCGTGGCGAGGATCAAAGATCGTATTGCAAAGAGATCGAGTGAGTTGTAATCAGCAGGACTTTCACTTGTCATACACGCTTCGATTGCTCTCGTACAAAGAGATGTCCTCGCTTCGCTCAGCGAGGAGAACCTTCGTCTTGTCTGCACCTTGCACAAGCACGCCTGAGTGGAGCCGCCATAATTGCCAAACGGCGTGCCTATCAATATGCAAATGATCGGATAAATCTCCGATGTTTGTTCATGAGGGCGTCATCTTGGGAATGTAGAATGAAAGTATGAAGCGCAAGTAAACCTTCATATTCTTCTCCTCCCTAGGACATTCGAAGCGTGGGGCTTCGGATGTCCTTATTTAATCCACCATCATTCCTGCCGCTCGGCGCCCGATTTCCACGGCGAAGTTCGTACCTCTGTCCCATGGATAGACCTGGCTCATGGATGCAAAATACAATCCGTCAACAGGCGTTTGAATTGCGGGGATATTCTTGGAATGATTCAACAATGGCACGGGCTGGGCATAATTGGTTTTGAACACCCAAACCTTTTTCACCCAATCCAGCTCGAAGGCTGGATTGATTTTTTTGAATGCGGGTATGAAGCGAGCCAATAATTGTTCATCGCTCATCGAGAAATATTCGTGTCCCAATTCCAGGTAATCGCCTGCGTAAACGATATGGTCGCCGCCAAAATGCTCGGGAGAAACAT
>JAMDBC010000136.1 GCA_023484185.1 Chloroflexota bacterium
TCTGGCTGGCAAAACGGTTTGGCCCACAATTTGTGCTGCCAACTATCGCCAGCAACGAACGCGCGGATAGCCAGGCTTATGATAATCAGCCGGAAGCGGAGGCGGATAGATTTGCCGAAGACGAAAAGTCACATGCGCGTTTGCTGGCCATGGCGGCTCAATCATCCGGCGGTTTATCGGGTGGAACGGTCGCACAGCTGGAAGGACGTCACCGTGCGGGCGGCGGGAACGCCCTGCGCGCCGCAGTGTTGGGTGCGAATGATGGATTGCTTTCTGTCTTGAGCCTGGTGATGGGCGTGGCTGGCGCGAATCTCGCGAGCCACGATGTTTTGATTGCCGGCATTGCGGGAATGTTGGCCGGTTCAGGTTCGATGTCGCTGGGCGAATGGCTATCGGTGCAGAGTTCGCGCGAGTTATACCAGAACCAGATCAAGATCGAAGCCCAGGAGATTGAGGAAAGCCCGGAGGAAGAACTGGAAGAGTTATCCTTGATCTATCAATCCAAGGGGTTGCCGGAGAATCGCGCCCGCGAATTGGCGTCACACATGATGGCGGATCGGGCCAACATTCTCGATACCCTGGCGCGTGAGGAATTAGGCATTGATCCGGAAGAACTGGGCGGCTCGGCTTACGAGGCGGCATTTACATCTTTTCTGCTTTTCGCGTTTGGCGCGCTCTTCCCGCTTTTGCCGTTCTTTTTCCTGAGTGGGAACACTGCAATTTTCACCAGCCTGGTAATGAGCGCGTTTGGATTATTCCTGTTCGGCGCGGCGATCACACTGATGACTGGTCAGAACGCAGTCTACGCTGGAGGGCGTCAAGTTCTGGTGGGAATGGCCGCTGCCGGGTTGACATATGGCGTTGGAAAGCTGATCGGGGTCTCAATAAGATAGCGGGAAGAGTTTTCAGCGGCGAAAATGTTTATAAGATGGCAGCCAGCCTTCATCCCGGAAAGACGCGGGGGCTGGCTTTTTTTGTCGATATGAGCAGAAGTCGGATTGGCATTCTGATCTACATCTGGCGGCGCTTCACGCAATTTCCAACAAGCATTTTTCAAAACTCGACCTTTCCATAAGTGCAGAGTATAATCAAGTCACTATACTCTCAAGATATGGAGGAACACAATTATGGCTAGCGTAACATTTGAGCATGTCTCCAAGAAATTTGGCGAAACGGTCGCGGTTGACGACCTGGACATTCAGGTAGAAGATAAGGAATTTCTTGTCCTTGTTGGACCTTCAGGATGCGGCAAAACCACCGCTCTGAGATGTCTGGCTGGGTTGGAAGAGATCACCGATGGAAGAATTCTGATCGGTGACCGTCTCGTCAACGATGTGGCGCCCAAAGACCGCGACATTGCAATGGTTTTCCAGTCCTATGCGCTTTACCCACACCTATCAGTCTACGACAACATGGCTTTTGGCTTAAAGCTTCGCAAGATCAACAAAGAAGAGATTAAAAGACGCGTAAGCGTAGCCGCTGAAGTTCTTGGTATTCAGGATCTGCTCGACCGCAAACCGCGCCAGCTTTCAGGCGGACAGCGCCAGCGCGTAGCTGTTGGACGCGCCATCGTTCGTGAGCCAAAGGTGTTCCTCTTCGATGAGCCTCTATCCAACCTCGACGCAAAACTGCGCGTTAACATGCGCGCCGAGATCAACAAGCTGCATCAGCGCCTTCAAACCACTTTTATTTACGTAACGCATGACCAGGTCGAAGCCATGACCATGGCCTCGCGTATCGCGGTTATCAACAAGGGCGTCCTTCAGCAAATAGATTCACCGCAGAACCTGTACGACATGCCCGCCAACTTATTTGTGGCCGGCTTTATCGGTTCGCCTGCCATGAACTTCTTCCCGGCAACGCTCCGCAAGGATGGCGGCAAATTACTCATCGATGCAGTTGATTTTGTCATCCCGATCCCGCCTGGACGCGTCAAACTTTACGAGGCTCATTCCGGGAAAAATGCTTGTTGGAAATTCCGCCCTGAAAACGTTCATGACGCAAACTTCGTGCCTTCAAATATCGATAGTGAAAAGATTGAGGCAAAAGTGGATGTAACAGAATTGATGGGGAATGAGATATTCCTGTATCTGGTTACTGGGAAAAATACATTTGTGGCCCGTGTCGACCCCCGCTCAAAAGCCCAGATCGGCAATAAATCACAGTTCGCATTCGATATGGATAAGTTCCATATCTTTGACGCAGAAACCGAACAAGCTATTCGATAATACAAAGGAGGTGGTGCCGTACCACCAACGTTTCAACCCGCCGAGTAATTGCTTTGTAAGAATGACACGTAAAACAAACATAAAACAGGAGTGAAAGAGAATGAATAAGAAAATACTCGCACTGTTCAGCGTTTTGCTGATTGCCGCGTTCGCGCTCTCGGCTTGTGGCCCCAGTGCTACACCTGCTACCCTAACCATCTGGCACGGCTACCATGCAGGCGGCTCGGAAGAGTCTACAATCAACACATTGGTTGCCCAATATCAGAAGGATCACCCGAGCGTGAAGATTACCGTTCTCGAGGTCCCCTTCGATCAACTCTTCAACAAGTATGAGACCGACACCGCCGCCGGTCAGGGCCCGGATATGTTCACTGCTCCGAACGACAACCTGGGCAGCGAAGTTCGTTCCGGCGTAATTGCTCCGATTGACGATTTGGTCAAGGGCAAATTAGATGGATATACCCAGGCTGGCATCAACGGCGTGACCGTTGATGGCAAGATCTATGCCGTACCGGGCATTGCCAAGGCTGTAGGCCTATACTACAACACATCCACCATCACTGCTGCTCCCAAGACCACTGATGACCTGATGACGCTTGTCAAATCCGGCAAGAAGATCGGCATCAACATTGGCGGTTACTTCGTCTGGGGCTTCTGGGGCGGCTTTGGCGGAACCTTGATGGACAGCGCTGGCAAGTGCACTGCCACTCAGGGCGGCTTCGCTGATGCGTTGCAGTACTTCAAGGAT
>JAMDBC010000105.1 GCA_023484185.1 Chloroflexota bacterium
TGAGCAGTTGTTAATCCATAACTATGAAAGAACGGAACAACGCACAAGAATCTCTCTTTGCCCTCCACCGCCTCCGGCATCCAATGCCGGGTCTGGAGCGCGTTGGCAACCAGATTGCGGTGAGATAACATCACGCCCTTGGCCTGCCCGGTGGTGCCGCCGGTATATTGGATGACAGCCAAATCTTCAGGCAGAACTTCCATAGTCGGCGACTTATCGCTCTCGCCACCCATCCATCGATTCCAACGGAGGGCGTTCAGAACATCGAAGCCGCGATTACGCCAGCGCGAAATGAGATATTTCGGCGCGGACAAATATTCAGCCGGGTCAGTCAGCACAACGTGCGGCACCCCGCTCCCCTGTTGGATCTGCTGCGCCAGTCCGGCCCACGGCGTCAGCGTGACCAGCACACTCGCATCCGCATCCTTGACCTGACGCACCACTTCGTCCGGCTCGATCATCGGCGGGATAAAGACCGCTGTCGCTCCGGCCTTCATCGTTCCATAAAAACCGATCACCATCTGCGGCGTGTTCGGCAATAATAAAACCACGCGCGCGCCTTTGCCTACGCCGAGTCCAAGCAAGGCATTTGCAAAACAATTGGCTTCATGATTTATATAACGATATGAATGGCGGCTGCCTTCAAAATATACGGCGGGGCGCAATGGAAAACGTCTTACCGCCGAACGCAAAAGATGATGCAAAGGAATATTTGGAATTCCAATCGTGTAAGGCACGCCGTTTTCAAAATGCGCCAGCCATGGGCGTTCTTTTCGCAGAGCATCACGCCCGCCGATTTTTTTGCGGATGACGGCTGAAGTTTCACGCCACGAACGCTGGCTTTCATCTTCGAGAAAGCGCTCGATGGCGCGATTGACCGCTTCTCGCCGTTCGAGCATGACCATGTGTCCCGAAACACCAATATCCGCTTCCTGCACGGCGGGAATGTTATTCGTTACTTCGGCAAAGAAAGCCTGCTCAAAGACCTGGTCACGATGACCGCGGACGACAAGCGTCGGAACCTGCAAAGCCTTGAATTTTTCCCAGCCAACCCACTTGGAAAGATTTTGTTTGTAGAAAGGTTTGAGCGCATGTGGCGGAGCAGACAACCACTTACGCGTAAATAAACCGATCAAACGCAGAGACCAGTTCGGCAAACTTAATCCAAGCCGGAAGAAAAACTGCAGCTTGAATTCCCCCGCCGACGCGATCAACACCAATCGTTCGACGCGCTCGGGATGACGGGCTGCAAATTCCGTTGCCACCGCACCGCCAAATGAATGCCCAATCAAAACAACTTTGCCGCTGACTTTTAAAACATCCAAAGCTGTGTCGAGATCAGCCTGGATCTGGGTCATCTCGTAGCCACGCCTGGGCTTGTCAGAAAGGCCGTGCCCGCGCAAGTCAAGAGCAATGACACGGTTTTCGAGCGCAAATTTTTGGAGCTGGTAATGCCACTGTTCGGCCTGCCCCCCAAATCCATGCAGGAAAATAAAAGTCCGTTGGGGATGATCCGGCGAAACATCAATCGCCGAAAGCCGCACCAGCGGGTTTGAAGAAACACGAATTTCACGACGGTATAGATCGAGGTCTATGTCCATATGGGAAGTGTACAGGAGTTGCCGCCGCTTGTCAATTTTTGCTATACTCAGAGGATGAAAATAAAAATCTTCACCACCGGCGGCTCGATCGACAAATTCTATTCCATGCCCGCAAGCGATTTCATTGTCGGCGAACCACAGGCCGCGATGATGTTGCACGATGCAAATGTGACTTTGGAATTCGACGTGGAATCCCTGCTCAAAAAGGACAGCCTGCAAATTACAGATGAGGACCGCGCCATGATCCTGGAGCGCGTCACGCGGGACCCGAACCGGCTCATCGTTTTGACGCACGGCACCGATAGCATGATCGCCACCGCCAAACTGCTCACGCAGGTACACGGCAAAACTATCGTCCTGACCGGAGCCATGCAGCCTGCGACCTTCAAAATCACGGACGCTTATTTCAATCTGGGCGGCGCGATCATCGCCGTTCAGACTCTGCCCGAAGGAGTTTATCTCGTGATGAACGGCCAGGTCTTCGACCCGAATAACGCCCGCAAGATCGTGCAAGAAAATCGCTTTGCAAGCATGGGTTGATTTCGAGATTCATAAACCCAGATTCTTGGCCTCATTCCAGAACGTATCCATCTCTTCCAATTTCATATTCGATAGATTCCTTCCCTGCTTTTTCGCGCCTATTTCCACAAAGCCAAAGCGTTTCTTGAATTTGATATTCGTGCCGCGCAAAGCTGACTCGGCGTCAATTTTTTTCCAGCGCGCCAGGTTGACCAGCACGAAAAACAGGTCGCCAATTTCATCCGCTAATTCAAAATCCGTTTCGGCACGTTTGATCTCTTCGATTTCCTCGCGGACCTTATCCAGCACGCCATCCACCTCCGGCCAATCAAAGCCGACGCGCGCGGCGCGATCCTGGTATTCCTGCGCCTGGCTCAAAGCTGGCAAAGAAAGGGGAACGCCATCCAGTAGCCCCTTTTCATTTTCGCCTTTCCCCTTTCTTTCTTTTTCCTTCAACTTTTCCCAATTCTGCAGAACGTCATCCACGCCGTCTACTTTGACATCGCCGAACACATGCGGATGTCTGCGGATGATCTTGTCATAAATTCCTTCGACCACATCGTTGGCCGTGAACTCGCCCTCTTCACTGGCAATCTGTGAATTCAACATGATCTGCAAAAGCAGATCACCAAATTCCTCGCGCATCGAATCGAAATCGCCGGAGTCAATGGCGGCAATGGCTTCATAGGATTCTTCCAACAAATGTTTGCGAAGAGTCTCGTGAGTCTGCTCCTTGTCCCACGGACAGCCGTCCGGCGCACGCAGGTGTGCCACAATTTCCTGGAACGACTCGAACGAAGTCCCCTCACCCAGCGACGGAACGTACAACGATGTCAACAAACC
>JAMDBC010000103.1 GCA_023484185.1 Chloroflexota bacterium
ACATGAACACGGTGATCGGTGCGGTTGCGACAAACGCCGCGCTGACCAAAGTACAAGCCACAAAAGTGGCGCAGATGGCGCACGATGGAGTGGCGCGCGTCATTCGACCCGCGCACACCATACTCGACGGCGATACGATCTTTGCCTTATCCACCGGAAACAAGAAATGTGATGTGACAACAATCGGCGCATTTGCGGCGGAAGCGATGGCACAGGCAATCCTGCGCGCTGTAAAAATGTCGGCAGCTGCAGGCGGCTTGCCAGGATTAAACAAGTAGGGCGGCCAAATTGGCCGCCCTACTTGTTTTAGCTTTCTGCTACGACAATCACTTTGTCTTCAGGCGAGAACGTGATCGCCTCCGATTTTTTCGGGTTCGTGTGTACACCGTAAGATTTCCCCGCATCGGTGGCCTCGCTTAGAACACGGTATCCAATGGCAATCTCATTGCGCTGACGGGCAGATTCAACAACTGTGTAGAAGTTGACAGGCTTGCCTGATTCAACATAATCAGAAACAGACTTCAGATATACCTCCGAACCTTCGGGGTCAAATAGGTCGGTAAAGACCGCGTACAATTCGCCGTCTTCCGAAAGCTGGGACATCATCAAACTGACCAGATGCTCGCTCACGATAAAGTCATCCACGCGGGTGGCTTCAGCCAACAGACGGTTACGCAAGTCGAGCATTTCGCTGACAACCGAGAAACGCGTTTCATCCTTCTCGGCAATGTCGCGCAGATGAAGCAACGTAACCAGCGTGCGAGCGTCAGCCTCCTGAGCGTCAAGACCAGAATTAGCCAGTACGATCACATGATCGAAGCTATCCACTTTCAAACCGTTCAATAAATGGCGGTCGGTTGTGTCACCCTTGCGGATAACAAGTTTCTGGTTGACCAGGCGAATGTCATCTTCTTTAAGCTCCTGTGCCACTTCATCATTGTTGGCCAGGACCATCAACTGAGAACCTTTGGGAACATAGGAATCAAGCTCGCGGACAATGACCGTGCCCCAGCGGTTCCATCCAAGAACGAGGGCCTTTTCAGCAGCAGGTTTAACCCGCTTCCTGCCGCTGCGGATCAGGCTGTTATCCACCGGGAAATTGGTCAACCCGGAAATTTTTACAGTCTCGCCATCGGCAGATAACACAAAGGCTTTATCGCCGGATGCGATCCTGGTATCCATCGGCGGGTTGAGCATGATCGTTCCGTCTGCCGACCGCAGCCCCATCACAGAAGAGGTCTCATACGCGAACAAGGCCTCGCCAAATGTTTTGCCGACCAAAGCGGGTTCTTCCTTGAAGTAGATTTCGTCGCCGCCGAAATTCAATAGTTCGGTGTAGACGGCTGAAAGTCCGGATTGACGCGAAGTCTGGGCGACGAGGCGCGCAATCAGGTCACCAACCAGAACTGCCTGAACATCATCACCGCGGCTGATCATCCGCATTACATCCATGTTTTTCTTTTCATGGATCTGGGTGACGATGTGATACTTTTCCTTGCGGCGCGTGGAATCATTTGTAATCGCCAGAATGGTTTTAGTAACAAAGATATCCGGGTCGTCTTCTTCAGGAGGCAGGACGATGATGGAACGGGCCGTATGCGGGCTGACAATATCAAGATCGGCAGACTCAATGGGATTCCCATTGCGGCAAATAACCCGGGTGTTTTTGGCGTTCGGGATACGCGCGCGGATATCCGCTTCCATCTCGACTTTGTCTTTGTCTGCGAGAATGGCAATGGCCGCGCCCTGCTTGCGGTTTTCGTTCGCGATCACCAGTTCGGATACAATAGTAAAAATCTGTGGCGACCAGCCGAGGATGACAGTGTGATCGTTTTCAAGAACCTTCGAGCGGCCGCGTCGAAGAGCATCCACACGCGCTTCGATCTCGTTGCTCAAAATGCCGATCAGAATACTGACCATGAACAAACTGCCGATGGTCACAAAAAACATGACGACCAAATATTGCAGCGGATTGCCCGCATCGACGGGGTTGGGCGTCAATGCTTGCGACATGATATTCCAGAACACATCGAAAAGATTCGAGCCGTCCGGGATGCCATGAAAAAGCAGGACGGCTCCAGTAGCGACGACGATCAGAAGAACCGTGCCGAGCGCCAGCCAGCTAATTAACGCACTGGGGCCGCGCGAAAGAGTCTTGTCAAAGGCATAGCTTATGCGTTGGCGAAAAGTAGGGTTGGATGATGACATATTTTCTCCGGTCAATTTGGATGAGTCGATTATAAGTGTCTCTCCCAAATTATGCCAATGGGAACAGGGATGGATAATGAAACTGCACAGCACGCTGGAATTTCTCATCGGCTTATTAATTTCACGAGGTAACAGCGGCATCGCACAAAGAGTCTATCCTGTACGCTCATCGTTTATAATTTTAGAGAGGAGAGAAAGCCCATGTTTGATTTTGAAGGTCCCGACCGCCGCAAGGAGGAAGACCGCGTCCGCAATGAGGGACGCCTGCCGCCCGGTCAATCGCTGACTTTAAAATTCCCCGTCCTGCATTACGGACCAGTTCCGCACTTCAACCCGGCCACCTGGGATTTCCGCGTGTGGGGCGAAGTGGAAGAAGAAAAGCGCTGGACATGGGATGAGTTTAACAAATTACCGCGCGCAAAGATCGAAATGGATATTCACTGCGTAACGCGCTGGAGCAAGTTCGACACGGTCTGGGAAGGCGTTTCGGTCAAGACTCTGGTGAAGCAGGGTTTCTTCAAGATCAAGCCAAGCGCGACCCACGTCATGCAACACGCGGAATATGGCTTCACGGTCAATTTGCCATTGGAGGTCGTCTTGCAGGATAATTTTCTTTTGGCAACGCACTTGAACGGTGAGCCGATCACAGCCGATCATGGTTATCCATTACGCGGCATGGTGGGATTCATTCCCGGCCGCGAAGAACTGGAAACGCCTTATTTATGGAAAGGCGCCAAATGGCTGCGCTCGATGGAGTTCATGCCGCGCGACAAAAGCGGCTTTTGGGAGCAGGCCGGTTATCACAACCGCGCCGATGTTTGGAAGGAAGAACGGTTTGGTTAATATAAAAACTCCGAGTCCTTGAAGAACTCGGAGTTTTGTTTTACGGCCTCTTGCCAAGCGTAACTTTGATATCCTGCTTTGTGTCGCCCCGCAAAACGGTCAGCACAACCGTATCGCCAGGTGATTTATTCGTGATCAGATAGGCCAGCAGGTCGTCAAACTGCTTGACCGGATGGCCATCGATCGCGATGATCAAATCGCCACCCGCGTTCAGATTCTGAATGCTGGACGGCTGGGTGCCAGCCTTGATTCCGGCCTGATCGGCCGGGCCGCCTTTGGTAACATTCGTGACGTACGCGCCCGTGAATTGTTTCAAGCCCAAAGCGTTGATCTCATCCAGAGAGAGAGTACTTGTTGACGAGATACCAAGCCATGGATAATCGATCTTGCCATCCCGGATCAGGATCGGCGCGACGCGCTTAACAATATTGGATGAAACCGCGAAGCCAATTCCTGAGTTGACCGGCTCGCCTGTGGACGTGGAACTGGAAGTGCTGATGGCGCGGTTCACACCGATGACTTCACCGTTAATGTTAAATAGCGGGCCGCCGGAATTGCCGGGATTAATGGCTGCATCGGTCTGGATGAGATCGCCCGCCGTAAAGGGCTGGGCGCTGCCCTGCGCGGTGTGTTCCGAATCGAGTGTGCGTCCCAAAGCTGAGACAATACCCATCGTCATCGTGCCGTTCAAGCCGAAAGGATTTCCAATGGCGATCACTGTCTGCCCAACTCTGACAGCCGAGGAATCGCCCAGCGTTAACGGATGAAGCTCCGAGGCGGGAGCATCTACTTTAATGATCGCCAGATCGGAATCCAGATCGGCGCCGACCACGGTCCCGTATGTTTTGAAGCCCGACATAAAGTCCACTTCGACTTTATTGTTGGCCGCGCCTTGCACCACGTGATAATTTGTCACGATGTGGCCATCCGTATCAAAAACAAATCCGGAACCAAGGTCGCCGCCATTTTGAGTGGCAACCTGGATCGTCACAACGCCGGGACTGACGGTTTGATACAAGCTCACCATCGCATCCTGCTGCGAAGCTGCCTGGGCGGAAGTATTCACCGCCGGAGCTGCTGGTTGGTTCGCGACAGGGGTCGCCAACTGAGGCATGGTCAGAGGCGCGGTTCCGACCTGGCAAGCCAGAGCGGCAAGTACAAGCACAGTCAATGCAATTAAAAGACGTTTCGTTTTCATTCCTTTTCTTTCTTTCTCCTTTGAGATATCTTTTTGGCCTCACGCAGATTTCTGGCGAGCCGCTTCTTCCAATAATGTCTTTTGCTTTGACGACAATTGTTTTGGAATTCGTACCTTGACGCGCACGAACAAATCACCGGTGGTGTGCGCGCTTTTCAAATGCGGCATGCCTCGTCCCGCCAATCTAAAGACCTGTTCGGGCTGCGTACCGGCTGGGATCTTCAAGGTCACTTTGCCGCCCATGGTTTCGACTTTCACTTCACCGCCGAGCATGGCCGTAAACGCATCAATCGTGGCGGACGTTCGCAGGTCGTTGCCCTCGCGTTCAAAGCGCGCATCTTCTGCGACTTCCACGATCAGATAAAGATCGAGTCCTTCGGGACCTGCGCCGGCTACCCGCACCTTGGAGCCGGTCTTCACCCCGGCCGGAATGCGCACCTCCACCCGGCGGCCATTGCTCTGAAGCGAACGCAACGCCCCATCATGAGCTTCCTGCAAGGAAATCACCACAGGCTGTTGATAGGCCGGGGCAGAACGGGTCCGCGTGCCGGTCGCGGCTCCGCCCATGCCGCCGCCAAAAATGGATTGAAAGAAATCAGAAAATCCGCCCCCGCCGAATAGATCGTTCAAGTCGCCATACTCCACGCGCGTCCCGCCGCGGCCGGCCTGTTGACCGCTGAACCACTGACTCCAATCGAAGTCGCCCGGCGCGCCGCGTCGCTGCCAGTTAGAATATTCGCTTCCCAACTGGTCATAACGGGCGCGTTTCTGCGGATCGCTCAAGGCCTGGTAGGCTTCATTGATCTCCTTGAACTTTTCCTCGGCCTGCTTGTTGCCCTGGTTTCGGTCCGGGTGATACTGCATGGCCAGCTTGCGATACGCCTTGCGGATCTCGTCCGCGCTGGCCGAGCGCTCCACGCCCAGAATCTTGTAATAATCCTTATAGTCCATGCGTTTATTCTATGCCCGTTAACAGAGTCGGGCAAGCGCCAATCAACGGGTCTAACAGAACTCTAACCTCAGGTATACTTACCTTACGCTCATTTTACACAATCCATTTGTATCTTCTCAAAAAGAAGGGGGAAGTGGAAAACACCCCACACCCCGCTTTATTGAAAAGATACATCCATTTATATCACTGGTAAATGAACAGCAGATGAACATTGAGGATTTATGGAATCAATTTGCGTCTTTTGCGGATCTGCCGACGGCGTCTCTCCAGACTTTATGGCGGGTGCGCGTCAAATGGGCCGGACTCTAGCCGAACGCGGACTCCGTTTAATTTACGGCGGCGGCAAAACCGGTTTAATGGGAGCAGTTGCCGACGGCGCGCTCGAAGCGGGCGGCGAAGTGATCGGCGTCATCATCCCTTCGATGAACACCGACGCTCTGGCGCACATCCGCCTCACCCGCATGGATATCACTCCCGACATGCACGCCCGCAAAGCCCGCATGCACGAACTGGCCGACGGTTACATCGCCCTGCCCGGCGGCTTCGGCACCTTCGACGAATTGTTCGAGGCCATCACCTGGGGACAGGTCGGCGCGCATCAAAAACCAGTGGGCTTGCTGAATTTGAAAAATTATTACGTTCCATTGCTGACCGCCATTGATCACGCCGTGGACGAAGGCTTTATCTTCCACGAACACCGCGACGGATTATGCTGCGAAACTGACCCCAAAAAACTACTGGATGCGATGAATGTATACGAACATCCGCATGAGGCGTCGAAAAGATGGATGAGGGAAGATTAATTGCATAGGAGAAACGTAACATTACATCTATTTTTTACGGCCCAGTTCCAAGTACTTTTAGAACATAGTCATCTCCAACCTTTGTAACACCAATAATAAATTCTTTGTTTACTATCCAGCCATTTGGTGCTATTTCACCATTACCAGCGACCCAATCGGATGGCGTTTCTTTTATTTGAACATCATAAATCACATATGCCACATAATTCACATGTTGTTCAGCAGCCAGAAAACTTATGCGGGTATCCAGTAGTGCACGATTTACTTTGAAATCTTCCAATCGGCATCTGCCGCCCAAATCAGGCGACTTGGAATGCCCAAGATAAACTTCAAAGAGTTTCTTAGCTAATTCTTCTTGCGACAATCCTTTTGCTTCTGTGACAGATAAAGTTGCATCAAACGCCGCTCCACAACCGTTATTACTGTTGTTGAGATTGTACGGCAACCATTCTGTCAGCGTTGGGGATAAATCCGGCGTAGTAGTAACCGTCTCTGTTGGAATTGGCAATGGAGTGGAAGTCTCCACCAGTTTCTGCGCCGGATTACAAGCTGTTGTTCCAATTGCCAATGTAATCAGAAACAAAATTACGCTTCTGTTCGCTTTCATTTTATCTCCTTCAAAATCGCAATCGTTTCCTGCTTTCCACCCAAGCCATTTTCTCCAGCCGGACCAACGCATGAGGGACAGCCATCTTCACAGGGACATTCGGTCACCAATTCCAGCGCGCGCGCAATTAACTCATCATGCAATTCAAAAAGTTTCTGGCTGAACCCAATTCCCGCTGGAACTTGATCGTAGATAACGACAGAAGGCAAACCTTCGCGAATGGTTCCTTCCGCATCGGTGTGGACTCCCAAGTCGGTTGAGTCGCACATCAAAAATAACGGCGCGAGTTGACTCAACACATAAGATAATCCAGCCAGTCCGCTTCGAATGCGAACGTTTTCTTCCGCCAATCGATGGCAGGCTTGACAGAGCGTGATGAGATTGTCCATGCGGTTGGCTTCTTTAACGGAAGTGAATTGTCGAAATGGAATCTTATGATGCACATCATGTTCACGTCCACCTGCACTCGTTAGAGTGTTTTCAGCCGCGCCGCAGACCTGGCAACGAAATCCGTCGCGGGTCCGGACAGCGAGGCGGATGCGCGGCCAATCGCGGCCGTATTCGTTCGGATCGTTGCTCCACGCCCCGCTGGAGCGCAGAGTCTCAATGGTTGAATCCGAAAGAGAAAGCCAGTAGCCGGTGGTCTGCAAATCAGTGGGCGGCAGATCAAGCGGCTCTTCGCCAAGATTTTCGCGCGTGAACCAGCGCAATTTCTTGAAGCCGACAACCTGCGTGGTGACTTGGATTTCACCCCAGCCTTTGCCGCCGCCGGGGACGGCGGCGAGAGCTGATTCGGAAAGAATCTGTATTTCAGTTTGACGCTGGGCTTCGGTGTAATAATCCAGCGCAACGGCTGTGACCGATGCAACATGTTTTTCAAGATCGAGATCATGCACGTAATATTGCTGGCCTTCGTGAAGATAAACAGCTTTGGGATGAACCATCCAGTACGCGCTGGCGAGATCGATTTCTCCTATTATCTGTGGTCTATCGTCTATGGTCTGAAGCACAACATTATCCGGCGAAGCAGAACGCAATGAAATGTTGGCGGCGGGATAAGAGTCCGACATCCAGAAAAATTTTTCCTGCGAAAAATGCGCTTCATTGTTGGATGTCAAAAATTCAAGATATTCTTCGACGTTCTTTGATGGCAAGGAGCCAAAGCCTTCGCCTTTTTGAAAAGGCAATTCAAATATGGCGCAGCGCAAATGGTTGAGCAGGATCAGCAAATGATCGGGATCGATCAACGCCTGTTCCGGCGATTTGCCAAAGAAGTAATCAGGATGATGCGCCAGGAACTGATCGAGCGGATTGGCAGATGCGACCAGCACCGCCAAGGCGGGCGCGTCACCGCGTCCAGCCCGACCCGCTTGCTGGTAGACGCTTGCGATGGAGCCGGGATATCCAACCAGCACTGCCGCGCCCAGCCCGCCGATATCGATTCCCAATTCGAGGGCGTTGGTGGCAACGACGATTTTGACCGTGCCATCCCGCAATCCTTGTTCGATCTCGCGTCGCTGTGAAGGTAAATAGCCGGAGCGATAGCCTCGAATTGGAGAGCCGATATTCGATGATGCGATATTCGGTTTTCGAGTATCCAGTATCGAATTTCGATTATCACCTTGTAAATAGGTCAAAACAATTTCAACAGAACGACGCGAGCGCGCAAAAACAACTGACTGAATATCATTCGCCAATAAATCTCGTGCGAGTCGTACACCTGCCATTAAAGAACTCTTTCGCAGACCGAGCGCTTCATCTACAACGGGTGGATTGTAAAGTAGGAAATGCCTTTCGCCGCGTGATGAGCCGTCGTTGTCAATCAATTCGACCGGAGATTCGATCAATCGCTCGGCGAGTTCCTTCGGGTTGCCAATGGTGGCGGATGTGAGAATGAATTGCGGCTGTGCGCCATAAAACTTGGCCACCCGCTTGAGCCTTCTGATCACGTTCGCGACGTGCGCGCCGAAGACACCGCGATAGGTGTGCATTTCGTCAATGACAACATAGCGCAGGTTTTGGAAGAAGTCCGCCCAATTGGTGTGGTGAGGCAAAATCCCGCTGTGAAGCATATCGGGGTTGGACAGAAGGATGCGCGCGTTCTGGCGAATGGATGAACGCTGCGATTGCGGCGTGTCGCCATCGTAGATTGACGATTTCAGATTTGAGATTTGCGATTGAAATGTTTGAAGTGTGGTTAGCTGATCCTGCGCAAGAGCTTTCGTTGGAAAAAGAAAAAGTGCGCGGGCATTATCATTTGTGACGATGGAAGAAATAATCGGGAGTTGATACGCCAAAGTTTTTCCACTGGCAGTGCCTGTGGCGAGGACAATATTTTTCCCGGCGCGAGCGTGAGTCCAGGCTTCGAGTTGATGGCTGTAGAGGTGATTAATTCCACGGCGAGACAAGGCGGCTCGAAGCGCGTCCGGCAAATCGTCCGGGAAGGGATGCGTTTGCGCGGGACGCGCAGGCGTCGTCCGCCAGATGGAAAAGTTGGGCGCAGTATCCGGGTCGCTGCGCCAGAGTCGAATCAAAGCATCGAGAGACATTGGTATTTTGTTGAGTGATAGAATCTTTGATTATGAAGTGGATTAAGAAACACAAACTGGCTGTGTTGATGGCTTTCCATGGATTGTGGGGATTGTTCTTGTGGTTTAGTATATCAAAGTATGGTCTGGGGATTTCCACGGATTCAGCGCATCTTTTATTTGCCGGTTTGAATTTATCCGAAGGCCGCGGCCTGATTTCTTTCGATGGCAGTTTTGTATCTCTCTGGCCTCCGCTTTATCCGGTGCTGCTGGCTTTTATTCACATCCTATCAGGATTGGATGTTTTTATCTCGGCAACTATTTTGCAAATTCTCTCGTTCGTGGCAATCTCGTTTTGTCTTTCCATCCTTTTCTTGAAAATCTTCCCGGATAATTTTCTACTCGCAGTCGCGGGGAATGTTTTATCCGATGTGGGAATCGTCGTGCTCGCCACCTTTCGCATCGTTGACTCGGATTACGTATATCTGATGTTCGCCATGATTTTTGTTTTACTGGCGGGTTATTACATCGAACATAATAACCCGCGAATTTTTCTGGCAATGTTTATAGTTGGAATGCTGGCCGCACTACAACGCTACATTGGGGTTGCGTCCATTGCCACTGGCGCAGCGGTGATTCTCTTTTTCAGCAAAGAGAATTTACGTCAGCGTATCGTCCGCAGTTTGTTGATGGGTCTTTCCGCGCTTCCGGCCGGCATCTGGTTAGTGATTACGACAAGGTTCGTTGAGAGACGTCCGCCAATTGGTTTCACCGATAATTTCGAAACATTTTCAAAGTCGGTTTTGGAATGGTTCTTTCAAACCAACGCAATTAAATCTTCCCTTCAAATTTATATCGCCGGTCTATGGATTTTTATCGCGGGATTGATCCTGCTGGTGCTTTTCTCGTCAAGGCGCAAACCGCTTTCTTCCTTCGCAATTCCCATCCTTGTGTACGGAGCAGTTTATCTGTTTACGTTGTTTGGGTCCGCTTCGGTCACATACTTCAACAAATTGGAAGGGCGCTTCCTGCTCCCCCTCTATATTCCTTTTGTGACGCTTCTGGTTTTAGCAGCCAGCGCCCTGGCACAGTTCGCGGACAAAATCAAATCGCAGGCAATCCGTCACATCACGGCCATTGGAATCATTGGGCTATTGGCTGCCTTTGCGGGAAGTCTTTTACAGATCACCCTTCCGTTGGTTTTGGACTCTCACAGAACCGGCGCGCCCGGCGAAAACGCGTTCAACACAAAAGATTGGCGCGAGAACAGCGTGATGAAATATTGGTTGAAACACCAACCATCGGGAAACTATCTATTGTTCAGCAATTACTCAGATGGGATTGCATTCTATACCTGGCACAGTTGTTACGGCTCCCCGCGCAAGTTCTCCGGCCCGTATGGAAAAGAAGAATTCCCGGTAACACAATACACTTCAGAATTATTCGCATCCGGCCAGGATGTTTACATCATCTGGATCGAGCCAAACGCGTATTCTTATTATTATCCGGTTGAAGAGTTAAGCCCCATCGCAAATATCAAACCTATCTTTACAAGCAAAGACGGCGGAATCTATAATCTAAAACCAATCAGAAAGCCATAATACTTTTTTTCTCATCGTCCTTTTATGCTACTCTACGCCCCTTGGGCAATTCATTCGAAGCGACAAATGCCGCATCCAGCGCTTGCTGGAGTGACCTCACTTCTATGATCTCAATATCCTTCGGCCAGCCCTCCCCTAAGCCCCCGGAATGGGGGTTATGGACAGCCTTCGGCACGATGGCGGTTTTGAATCCCAACTTGGCGGCCTCGCGCAAACGCGCCTGGATCTGCCCAGGCATGCGCAATTCACCAGCCAGGCCGATCTCGCCGATCAAAACCGCATCGGCTCGCACCGAGACATCCTTCCACGACGAGGCGATTGCCGCGGCGACTGCCAGGTCTGCCGCAGGTTCATCGATTTGAATGCCGCCGACTACGTTGACAAAGACATCCTGCTCGGCAAGTTTGAGTCCAACCCGTCGGGTAAGAACAGCCGCGATGAGCAGCAGGCGGTTGAAGTCCACGCCGTTTGGCGTGCGGCGGGCATTGCCGAATTGAGTCGGAGAAGTCAATCCCTGAATCTCGACCAGGATCGGACGTGTCCCCTCCATTGTCACGGCAATTGCCGAACCAGGCGCATTGATCATGCGTTCCGCCAAAAAAGCCTCGGACGGATTCGTCACTTCGACCAATCCGCGCTCGCGCATTTCGAACACGCCAACTTCGGATGTCGCGCCGAAACGATTCTTCACAGAACGCAGTAAACGATAAGCCTGGAAGCGGTCACCTTCAAGATAGAGCACCGTGTCAACGATGTGCTCTAGCACGCGCGGACCCGCGATGGCGCCTTCCTTGGTGACATGCCCGATCAAAAAAACGGAGATACCGCTCGACTTGGCCAGCTCGCGCAAATTCGAAGCGCATTCGCGGACTTGCGAAACCGAACCGGCGGAAGAATCAAGCTCGGAAAGATAAACAGTCTGGATCGAGTCCACGATCAACAGATCAGGCTTGACTTCATTGACATGATTGAGAATCACTTCAAGGTTGGTCTCGGTGACCAGCAAAAGATTCTTCGGCAAATCTTTTTTGTTTTCAGAAAACATGCGCGTCGCCCGCATCTTGATCTGCCGCTCGGACTCTTCACCAGAAACGTACAACACGCGCCTTTGCGCGCGCTGATCCATCGCCATTTGTAGCATCAATGTGGATTTGCCGATACCGGGATCGCCGCCGACCAACACGATGGAACCCTGCACGATGCCGCCGCCCAGCACACGCGCAAACTCACCGATGGGTAAATGAATGCGGTCTTCCGCATCTCCGCCGACCTCGCCGATCGGCCGCGGCTGCGAACGACCCGTCAATCCGCGCACCGAGGCCGGGCCTTTGGAAACCGGTTCATCATGAACGATCTCCTCGACCATGCTGTTGAATGTATTACACTGCGGGCATTTGCCCATATAAGATGCGGACACTCGTCCACATTGCTGGCAAACATAACGTGTATGTGTCTTCGCCATAAAATCTCTTTGGCAAAGTATAACCGAATTTATGTTCTGTTTTTAGATGCGATACAATAACTCACCTTATACATGTCACTGCGAGGAGGGTGCTTGCCTGCCTGTTTTCTTCAGGGTCCCGACGCGGCAGTCTCCAATTTAGTGGAGATTGCTTCGTGGAAAATCGCCCCTCGCAATGACGTGAAAAATTTGGAGCAACCATGACCGATCCCGCCGCAACTCATGGACTTTGGGCCGACCTCGCCCACCCGAATCTTTCCCCGGCTGAAACCGATTTCTCGATAATTGGCATCCCGTTCGACGGTCTCGTCAGCGCGCGCAAAGGCGCGGCACAAGGCCCGCAGCGGATCCGTTTTTGGTCGCAGCATCTGACGCCGTTCAGCGAAGACCGCACACGCCTCGCCGATGTAAAAGTCTGCGACCTGGGCGACATCAAGATCACGCATCCAGAATCGGATTTCAAATTGATTCACCAAAAAGTAGCGGCTCTCCCGAACATCCCCATCCTGCTCGGCGGCGATCATTCCGTGACGATCCCGATTTTTGCCGGACAACGCCAACGCTTCAACGGAAAACGTCTCGGCGTGCTGTGGGTGGACGCGCATCCCGATCTCTGCGACGACTTCAACGGCTCGCGACTCTCGCACGCCTGCGTTCTGCGCCGCGGCATGGAAACTGGAATCAAAGCCGAGGATATTTGCACGGTCGGCTTGCGTTCGTGGGAGTATCAGGAAATCGACCTGATCGAGAACGGTGGGCTTAACGTTTTCACCGCCGCCGACGTGGCCGAACGCGGCATGAAAAATGTGGCGCAGGAAGTCCACAAAATTTTATCGCGATGCGACGCCGTCCACATCTCGCTCGACATTGATTGCCTCGACCCGGCCTTCGCACCCGGAACCGGCATCCCCGAAGCTGGCGGCCTGACCTCGCGCGAAGTCATCACACTCATCAAATCGCTGCAGGGCCTGCCGCTCGTCGGCCTGGATGTGGTCGAAGTCGCCCCGCCGCTTGATCCATCCGAAGCGACCGTCTTTGCGGCGCTGCGCGTCATCATGGAATTCATGGCGGTCATCACACGCGAGAAACATAAACCCTAAAGGTCTGTGAGACCTTTAGGGTTTATTGTCAGCGGGGAGGGCGGGCTTCGAATCCATGCAGGTATGACCCTGGCTTGTTTTCAAGACAAGCACCTTCAGCCGTTCGGTCATCCCTCTGAGTTTGAAAATTTTACCGTAAGTAAACGGAAATCGTTATTCGGGTTACGAGCCTCAGCCGCAGAAAATTGTAGTATAGTCTCATTCAAATTTTCAGGCAAATGTTCAGGAATGATCTTGACAGAAAGAATACCATGCGCAAACAAATAATATTGACCCTCCTGCTGACGATGAGCCTCGCTGCGTGCGTAATCCCCATCGGGGGCGCATCAACAGCCCCCTCAGCCACTGCAACAATATCGCCAACAGCAACTGCAACAGAAACCCCCACCCCCACGCCCGAAGCCACGGCCACGCCCACCGAAACCCCCACGCCGGAAGTAAAGCAGTTCCCGATCTGCCAGATTGAGAAATTCCGTGATTGCCCGATAACAGTTGATGATTTATTCAACGGCAATTATCTAAGATGGCTGAACACTCTTTCAAAGCCTTTTGATCAAGCAAAAATTAAGCAGGTGCCAATGGAGGTCGTGTTCGGCAACATTATTACATACAACACCAAAACTGCTCCCAATTTCAGAGACCCGGCAACGGCGCCCTTTAGAAGGGATGTTACGGCCGGTTATGCTTCCTACCAGGGCATTGATTACATCGTGATGCCTGTTGAATACTTTGACCCGAAGCACCCCGATAAAAACCAGTGGGTGATAACTGTTTATTCCATGTATTGGCCTGGGCATAATCAAGAGAAAACAAATAAAAACACTTTACCAGCTATCAATGCTTGGAGAAAAAATATGAAAATCACGGCCATTACTAATAATGACATTGCTAATAATGACATTACGGGAAATGCTGAAGACCCTCTTGGTAAAATGACATTTGATAACAACCCCGATATGGCAGAGAGATTTGGTAAATTTGTGAGCGGGGAGGACATGGGCGCGCTTAGCAAACCCGGGATTGTCCTCCTAAATATGATCGGGGTTACTACTAGTGGTGGTCATTGGCTTGAATAATCTTTAATCTTTACTTGAAATTTTTACTTATTAACTCCATACTTAACGTTATCGATGGATGGTGATACTCCTGCAAAAATTGAGAAGTTTAGCTGGAACTTTATTAAGTGGACAGCCGGACTTGTAATATTTTTTAGTATTCTCGGCATTTTCTTTTGGATATTTTTCTACTCTACATATTTCGCCAACCTTTCTTTTATTATCCCCCTTAGAAATTGGTATCAAAACACTTACTGGAAGGCAGAATCGCTTGTATTTAAGCCTGTTAGGGTTTATCCCCCTTTTGACCCGGTTTATACAATTTCCGTGGATAGATCAAGCGTTGCGGGAGCTTACAGATATTCGCTTTGGGGAACAGTTTCTTCGGCGGATACGGCCAATAAAGCCATTCATATTCTTGGTAGCGACGGCAAAGAGTACATATTTGCATTGAGCAGTTACGGTATTAGCATTACCGGCCCGGTTAGCAAAGATTTTGGCCAAGAGGGGATAGCCGCATTCAAGGGCGCTAAAGTATTGGCGGCGTGGCAGGACGCAAGGAGCTTATATGCAATAAAAAAGACGTATGAGCAAAATAGAATAGCGCCTGTCAACCCAAGCAATGTTGAGGGAGACTTGATATTAAAAATATTCAATAATTAAGAAGAATGATAAAGCGTTTACTTACAATGGCTCTGATTATGCTGGGGCTTGCGGGACTTTTCCTGTGGGCTGGGGCTACCCCTGCCAAAGCCCAGTGGTGCAATGCATGCGATTTAACCGGCTCTAATAGTTTATGCTATACGAATCCAACCACCGGTGTCACAACCTGTACCTGCGGGGTGGGAATCGGGTCATGCTACGCAAACTGTCCTTCCGGATATTATCCTTGCAATAAAGTTAGTAATAATCGTGCTTGTTGCCCGACGGGGAGCGGTGGGAGCGGGGGCGGGACAAATTACACTGTCACGGATGGGTGCTCGCCGTATGGCTTTATCATTCTTCTTAATTATTGAATATTTTTAATATCAAGTCTCCCTCAACATTGCTTGGGTTGACAGGCG
>JAMDBC010000189.1 GCA_023484185.1 Chloroflexota bacterium
TTACTCGGAGCCATAAAATTGAAGTGATCGAAGGGCATATCAGCCGGTGGTGATCAAGTTTTTGATGTTATCGAAAGTGGCAGGCCCAATACCCGATACGTTCATGATATCCTCGATATTGGAAAAAAAACCGTGCTGAGTGCGATAATCAATGATCTTCTGCGCGGTGGTCGGGCCGATACCGGGCAAGGTATCCAATTCGTCAACGGTGGCGGTATTGATATTGACCAGGTCAGCATTGTTCGTCGTTGCGCCCGGCGTGGCTAAAACAGTGAATGGGCCTGCTGTAGTAGGCGCAGCTCCCGGCATACTGCCACCTATAGCCGGTATTTCCAATTGCTGGCCATCTTCCAATTTCGCGGCGAGGTTGATCTGGTTCGGATTGGCTTCTGCCAGCAATCCGCCTGCCGCTGTAACCGCATCCTGCACGCGGCTGCCTTCGGGAAAAGTATACACACCGGGCCGCACCACTGCGCCGATCACATGCACGGTGATGGGAGCCTGGGTCGGCGCCGGCTCAAGCATAACCGGCTGGCCGCCCGGAATACGCACCACCAACAAGACAATGCCCACCAACACAAAACCGGCCATCACTCCGATGACGACATTCAATATCTGTTTCATGCTATGATTTTACATTAATTTCATCACAAGCATTGATTCGCCGCGCTCGACCATCCCAAGCATTAAATTTGCAAAGCGCGACAAGCGGCGATAATAAGGCGGCATTTCATCCAACCCGATCACGCGAAAACCCCATTTTTCATGGAATGGCTGCAGACCGGAACGACAGGTAAGATATAGCGAGCGCGGTGCTTTGGCGATCAAATGCTCGATAATGAGGCGCGCAACGCCTTTGCTGCGGTCCGATGGCACAACCGCGATGGACGCCAGCTCGATGATTTCTTTCCCATGCGGCTTGAGTTGTCCGCACCCACGCACCTCACCCAAGCCGTCAACGGCCACCACAAAGCGACGCCAATCCAAGGCTGTCGGATTAATCTGCACCTGGCGAATGAGCCGCTGGATGGCAGGAAAATCTTTTTCGGCGGCAGGACGGAGTATGAATCTATTTTCCATAATCTTTCATGTCGCTGCGAGGGGCTTTCTTCCCCGAAGCAATCTCCTAAATTGTGGCAGGACGAAGAGTAAAGTTGTTTTCCATAATCAGGAATAGACTGTCCGGCTCGCATGATGTTAGTGTATCAGGCCTGCCGCGACAATAATTGTAAACGACGCGACGAACCAGTGGATCAAAAATGGGTAAACAAAAGAGCGTGTGCGATATGCTACCCACGCAAAAGCAAAACCACCAAAGATGGTGGACAGCGTTTCGATCTCCGGTTTGCTGATATGTGCCAGCGCAAATGGGACGGCTTGCAGCCATAAGGCTTCCGGTCCAAACTTGCGGGCATAATAGAACAGGATAAAGCCGCGAAAGAAAAATTCCCAACCGAACAAGTCAATGGCCGTATTCCACGGCAAGCCATTCAGCGACGATTTGTAATAGTTCTGCATGGCCGCGTCGCCATGGCTGACGAAATACAGCACCGGCGCGATCAAAATGATGGCGATAGCTGTAATTACCAATCCAGCTTTCCAGTCGCCAAAGGTAAAACCGTATTGGCGCGGATCATCACGAAAGACAAATACGATAAACAGGAATGGAATAATAAGGTATAGAATTATCCGGTCGTAACCTTTATTGGGCGTCAAACGATGATAATAATCCACCATCAACAACAGGGTGCTGACGATGGTAACGGTTACGATTTTCCAGTCGAATTGCGGGCGAGGGCCGAGGAAGGTCTTCATTGAGGGTCCAGTGCTCAGTTATCAGTTGACAGTGTTCAGTCGTCAGTATGGAAGGTAGAGTTGGTTACCAGTTGGGCCAAGCATTTGTAGAATTGTATGCCCATCACGCGCAAGTTCAAAGCCCCAATTCATCAGTAGCAGCAAAGCCAGAAAAATGCAAAGATACAAAACAGGCTCTTTGATCGAAGCAAAAGCGGATGATTTATTCGTCCAAAAATTTGCAGCAAGAATTGCGAAGAATGAAGGAATCAAAATCAGGTGGAAGCGTTCTTCGGACAAGATAAAGATGTGTGGGAGCAAGTATCCTACAAAAAGTAAAGCCAGTAAAGCTGTCTGCGGTCGCCACGGCAATAATGCCGCGCCGAACAGCGCGGATAAACTGACGAATACAAAAGGCAAAGTCAGTATGAGTAAAATAATTACAAGAAGAACTGACGGAATAAAACCGAGAAAATCATTGACGTAAAAATAAGTGAAGGCGCGCAATTCCAAATTAAAGAAATAGCCAAGCCTTTTGACGGCCAAAAATGGGAATCGCGCTGGATCCTGCTTAATGAATTCAATTGCTTTTTGCGTGCCGATCTCATCACGCGTTTTATCGTCAATAATTGAAAGCAGGTCAAGCGATGGACCGAAGGCGAATGTCCCGCTGGATTGCGGATGATAGCCAACATACAGGTTATAACCCAGTGAAACTTCGATACCCGTAATTTTACCGGTTAGCAAAGAATTGCGAATTATCCAAGGCGTAATTGTCAAAACAAGAGCCAGCACGGCAAGGAGCGCGCCGCGTCGCTGTTTGAGAATAAACCAAACCCAGAGAATGGCTAATCCAGCAAAGGGAAGGATAATCGAGCGTGTCAACGCAGCGAGGCCGAGGACGAGACCGGAGAGGAGAGAGTAGATGATAATACGTGAGGAATTGGGAATTGTTGAGTATTCGGATAATTTCGAAAGAAGAAAGACGCTGGCGAGAACCAAAAGAAAGAATAGATTTTCCGTGGCAAGAGCAATTGGGAAAATAAGGAGCATCGGATAAACAGCGATGATCCACGCCGCAATTTTGGGAGCACGTTCATCGTTTGGTAAAAGTTGGCGCGTCGTTTACAATTATTGTC
>JAMDBC010000039.1 GCA_023484185.1 Chloroflexota bacterium
TGGCTTCGGTCAAGCCGTAGGTGAGGGCGATGGGCAAGTCGAGGGCGAGGGCTTTTTCGACGAGGCTGGCAGGCGCGCTTGCGCCTCCGAGCAAAATCACGCGCAGGGATGACGATGGTTTGAAATCGGGATATTTTTCCAGCAGGCGATGAAGCATGGTTGGGACAAGCGAAACAATGGTGATGTTCTCGTCGGTGAGCGCGTGATGGACCGCGTCCACGTCAAAGCTGGGATGCAGGACGATGGTGATGCCATAGAGTGCGGCGCGGAAAACGATGGCCATGCCGCCTATGTGATACAGTGGCATGGTCAACAGCCAGCGGTCGTGCGGGTCAACGCCGAGGCGTTCAGCGGAGGCAAGCGCGCTGGCGTGGTAATTGTCGAAGGTGAGAAGCACGCCTTTGGGGAAGCCAGTTGTGCCGGAGGTGAAAAATATTCCTTGAATGGGATCAGGCTTGAGCGGGGAATGAGTCCGCGCGGGAAAAGGCTGGGGCGTGGAAAAAAGTTCGGGTACAAGAATCTGCTGCGAGAGTCCGACCAGTTCCGATTCGCAAATAAGTAAATCACATTGGCTTTGTTGAATCTGCCATTTGAGTTCGGCTTCGGTGAGACGAATATTGAGCGGAACCGCCACCGCGCCGAGGCGAGCGAGCGCATGGATGAGCGCCACGTACGCGGGCTGGTTGCTGAGATGAATGCCAACGCGCGCGCCGCGTTTAATTTCGCGCGCTTCGAGGAGCGCGGCAATGAACTCTGCCCAATCGTTGAGGGCGGAGTATGTCCATGTTTGTTTGTCGAATTCGAGCGCGGAGCCGTCGGGGGTCTGCGTGGCGCGTTCAGCGAGCCAATCAATCATTGAATTTGAATCTCCAAAGCGGGATAAATCCCTGCCTCAGTTCATGAAAGTCCACTGAAGTGGACTTGTTGTGCCAGCCCGAAGGGCTTCCATGTTGTGAGGCAGGACTTTAGTCCGACGGTTACGGCAGCCAGGGATATTTGCGGAAATTCGGTTTGCGTTTTTCGTTGTAAGCGTTGCGGCCTTCCTGCCCTTCTTCGGACATGTAAAAGAGCATGGTGGCGTTGCCTGCCAATTCCTGCAAGCCTGCCTGCCCATCGAGTTCGGCGTTGAAAGCAGATTTGAGATTGCGGATCGCGAGCGGACTCATCGCAAGAATTTCCTGCGCCCACGCGACGCCCTCCGCTTCGAGTTGATCCACTGGCACAACCTTGTTGACCAGTCTCATATCGAGCGCTTCCTGCGCGTTGTACTGGCGGCAGAGATACCAGATCTCTCGCGCTTTTTTCTGACCGACGACTCGCGCCAAGTAAGATGACCCAAACCCGCCGTCGAACGAGCCGACCTTTGGGCAAATCTGCCCGAAAATGGCATTATCAGCGGCGATGGTTAGATCCGCGATAACGTGCAGGACGTGTCCGCCGCCGATGGCGTAGCCTGCCACGAGCGCGATGACCGGCTTGGGCATACTGCGGATGATGCGCTGAAGTTTGAGCACATTCAAACGCGGCACGCCATCCTCGCCAACATACCCAGCGTGACCGCGCACTTTCTGGTCGCCGCCAGAGCAGAAGGAATATTTTCCATCCGTGGCGGGACCGTTGCCCGTGAGCAAGGCCGCGCCGATGCGCGTATCTTCCCAGGTGTTCTCGAAGGCTTCGATCATTTCCTTGATCGTATCAGGTCGGAAGGCGTTGCGTACTTCGGGACGATTGAACGCGATGCGCGCAATCCCGTCCGCTTTGTGGTAGGTGATGTCTTGGTATTCTTTGACTTTGATCCAGTTCATAATTCCTCTGTTTCGTGTTGTGTTTTCCGTTTTTGAATATGTCGGTGGTCGAGTAGACACGAGCGTTCTTTGCGAGTGTCGTATCGAGACCACCACGTTTTCAAGTTATCTTTTGTTTTCGTGTAACTCGTTGGTTTCGACACCTGCACTGCACCACACCTGCCCTAGCGGGCAGTGCCAGGGAACGCAGTGCGGTGCAAGTGTACGGCGGCGTTGGTTGAGTAGCGTTCTTTGCATATCAAAACTCGCCGCCTACTCAACCAACGGATTTATTATTTTTCTTACGCGCCGATTTAATTCTTTTCGCAAGCGCTCAAATTTGGCCGCGTCGCTGTGGATTTCGATAATGGTTGGTTTTTCCGATGCAAGCGATTTTTTCAGCGCGGATGAAAGCGAGAGGCGTTCAACGCAAACATAGTCAAGGCCATAAAGTTTCGCGGCGTGTTCAAAAGTTAATCCATGTGGAGCGACGAATAACTTGTTGAATAGCGGTTCAAATTGTGAGATGGGCAGGCGCTGAAAGATCCCGCCGCCGTCGTTGTTGATGACGATAATCGTGGCGCGGATTCCGCAGCGCGAGAACGCAAGCAGTCCGTTCATGTCGTGATAAAAAGATAGATCGCCCGTGACGAAAACTAATCCTGGCAAATGCGCGGCCGCGCCAAGCGCGCTGGAGAGCGTACCGTCAATTCCGCTTGCGCCGCGATTGGCGAAGACTTGCACGGGCTTTGCGTCAGGCTTGGCGAATTGATCAAGATGGCGAATGGGCAAACTATTGGCGACGAAGAGACCGTTGCCCGCTGGGAGTTGACTCAGCACATCGGGCAGGATTCCGCCCTCGAAGTCTGATTCCGCTCGCATCGCGCGGACCTCATCCCAAGCCGCGTTTTCGAGCCTTCTCCACGCTGGGAGCCAGGGCGGGTCGGATTGGCGATCCGACCTACGAAGCAATGACTCACACAACAAAAGCGGGTCAGCCCACATGGAATGTGTGACGCAGAAACGGTCATCGCGCCAGCGTTTGGTTTCGGAGATGTGGATTTGCGGAATGTCATCGAGGCTGTCGAGATAATCTGATAATGAGTTGCTCGTGGGCGGGTCGCCGAAGCGGAGAATCAACTGCGG
>JAMDBC010000172.1 GCA_023484185.1 Chloroflexota bacterium
TGCGAGCTCGAACTATCTGACTTATGCTTATAATTTGGATTTGTTCGTGGAGCATGGCTCGACCCCGGAGGGTTCTGGTCCAACGTTTAACATGCCTGCGTGGGGTAATAATTTAGTTCCACAGCAGATCGCCGACGTGATTGCTTACGTGATCAGCTTGAATGATCCGAGTCTGAAGCCTGTGGTATCGACCAACCTTCCCGTTCCTGATGGCATAGCGCGTCCATCGAATTCAGGCGGAGCCGGTCAGGCTGTTACATTGGCTGGTGATGCAGTTTCGGGCGGAAAAATCTACTCGCAAAATTGCATAGCTTGTCATGGGGCAGATGGAAAGGGCGGCGTTGCTAATCCCGGTTCGGGCGATGGGACCGTGCCTCCGTTGAATCCCATTGATGATACGATCAAAAGCTCGAGCCCCCTGACTTATGCTTACAATTTGGATTTGTTCATGGAGCATGGCTCGACCCCGGCGGGCACGAACCCAACCTTTGTCATGCCGGCTTGGGGCGATAAGAACACGCTGACTCCGCAACAAATCGCCGATGTCATTTCATATGTAGTGAGCTTGAACAAGTAGACAAAAGTCCATGCATTAAATAAAGAGACGACTCTTGCAAGAGTCGTCTCTTTATTTAAATTATGAATTTCGATTCTGCTTTCGTGAAAAAGCTTCGATACGAGGCTGTTTCTTCCAACAGGCCGTTAATGCTGATATACAGCTCTCGCTGGAGATATTGATTGGGAAGGCCACTTCCTTCGACGAAGTACAATTCATCCTCGTCGCCCTCGACAATAAGATGCCCGCCCGCAGCCAACCAATTCAATCCGAGACGGATTGTTACCTCGCGATTCGCAGTCGCGACAGCCAATTCCGAGACTTGAACTTTACCCTCGCGCTGGTTGATGGCAAACTTTGCCATACCCGCAAGACGCGATAAAAATTCATCCGTCTTTTCTGCTGCTGGTGAAACAGCCAAAAGATAAATCGTTTTTGGCTTGACGGTTTCCAGTGCAGCGCGCAATTCGGCAGGAGATGGGGGAGTTGTGTAAATGGCGAAATCGTCGGCCTGGTGCAACTCAAGGCGAGACTTTCCCTTTGATTTATCCGGACCCTCTGCCCAAACCAAAGTTGAAGATTGCAAGTTGAAGGTTGCGGGCTGGAGACGTAAATCCCGAATATCGATTTTTGACTTTCGAATCCCGATTGGCTTTTCTTCGACACTGCGGAATTCTTCGAATTGCAATGTGACTTGCCTCTGCCCGCGATATGTGAATGTGCGCAGGGAATAGGCGATGTCAATTTTGTTGTCATCTTCCGGCAGCTCTTCGTCCGCGCCATTCCACCAAATCATACTTTGTGTGTTGCCATCCCTGTCTTCAACATTCAAACGACGATGTTCTTTTGCTTTCCCAATCGTGGAAACGGATTTCAAATGCACGTCGCGCGTTGCCAAAGTTAATTCTGGATTCCCTGCACCAAACGGAGCCATGGATTCCAATGCCGCGGCGAGTTCAAGATTGATCTCGTTTAACCCAAGCCACGCGTCGACTTGTAGTGTTGGTTCTTCGCGGACGATCTCGCCGAGTTGCTTTTCGACAGCTTTGCCGAATCCTTTGCGGAAGGCAGGCAGGTTATCCGCTTGCAAAGATAACCCCGCCGCCATGGGATGACCGCCGAAGCTGAGAAGCAAATCTTTATTTGCAGTAATGGCTTCGGTGATGTGAAGTCCATCCACTGAGCGAGCCGAGCCGCGCAAAATGCCATCATCGGATTCGGTCAGGAGCAAGGCCGGTTTGTGATAACGGTCAACGAGTCTATTTGCCACAATGCCAACCACTCCGCCGGGCCAATCACGGCGAGACAGGATAATGGCAGGTTCGGTAAGCAAACCGGGGTTCTGACTTAGTTGCGCCTCCGCCGCCTCGTAGACTTGACTCGTCAACAATCGGCGTTGGGCGTTCAGGCCTTCTATCTGTGTTGCAAGGAGGCGCGCACGCGATGGGTCTTGTGTAAGCAGAAGTTCGACGGCGGGGTTGGCATCGCTTAATCGTCCCAGTGCATTCAAGCGCGGCGCAAACGTAAAGCCGATGGTTTCTTCGGTCAGCGTTTCGAGATTTGCGCCCGCAAGTTCCGCCATCGCTTTCAAGCCCAGTCGTTTTGTTTCTCGTAATGCTTCAATGCCTTTTTGCGCGAGCGCTCGTGTTTCGCCTTTGAGCAGGGCCACGTCCGCGATGAGGCCGAGGGCGACTAGGTCGAGGAGTTCGCTACTCGATGCTCGAGATTCGATGTTCGAGTATCGAGTAGCGAGTAGCGCTTCTGCAAATTTATATGCCGCACCCACTCCCGCCAAATTTGCAAGCGGATGATCTGAGTTCAACAACTTTGGATTGATGATCGCTTTTGCGTTGGGAAGTGTCTCGCCTAAATCGTGATGGTCGGAGACGACCACGTCCACGCCGCGCGAGTTGGCGTAATCAATGGCTTCGTGGGCGGTGATGCCTGTGTCGCAGGTGAGGATTAACTTTGCGCCGTTGTCAATGATCGGTTTGAGACTCTCGATGTGAACGCCGTGACTCTCCTTGCCGCGAATGGGAATGTAATAAGTTGCGTTTGCGCCAATGGCTTGAAGTGTTTGCACGAGCAGGGTGGTGGATGTTTGTCCATCCACATCGAAGTCGCCCCAAACGCAGATCGTCTCTTTGTTGCGGGTAGCCAAGTTGATGCGTTCGACGGCAGGTTCAATATTTGGGAATGGCGTGGATGGAAGCGCGTCGGGATGCAGGAATGCACGCGCCGAAGCAGTGTCGTTGATGCCGCGTCGGACAAGAGTCTGCGCGATGAGCGGAGGCAGGTTCAAGTCCGCGAATGAAGCGGGTACGACA
>JAMDBC010000043.1:0-1181 GCA_023484185.1 Chloroflexota bacterium
TCTCCGATCAAGTCTTTGACGGCGACCAAATGGCCGTGCATGTCCCGCTCTCTGAACGTGCTGTGTGGGAAGCACGCCATCTCATGCTTTCTTCGCGCAACCTGCTCAAACCGGCAGACGGCGAACCGATTATCTCTCCATCCAAGGACATGGTCATGGGCGTCTTCTATCTGACGATGGATGACCACCGTACCAATCACCGCGGCGAAGGGCGCATTTTCGCGGATATGGACGAGGTTGAACTGGCTTACCAGTTACAACAGGTCGAAGTTCATTCCCACATCAAGATGAATGTCGAAACCTGGTATGACGAGAAAGACAAGCGCATGGCCCAACCGGTCAAGCGGCTGCAGGAAACTACCGTCGGGCGCGTGCTCTTTAATCGCATTTTGCCCTCCAAAGTCCAGTTCCGCAACACCAAATTGGATAAGGGCGGTGTCAAAGACTTGATCGGAGACGTGCTGGAATTCTGCGGTCAGGAAGTCACCACAGACGTGGCTGACCTGGTAAAAGATATCGGTTTTGAGTATGCGATGCGTTCTGGTTCGACTATTGCGGTTTCGGACATCATCATCCCCGCTTCTAAGGACGAAATCATCACCAAGTCCCAACAGGAAGTGGATGGTGTCGGGCGTGCATTCCGGCGCGGCCTGCTGACTGAGCAGGAGCGCAACGAGCGTGTTGTGGAAATCTGGAAGCTTACCACCACCGTCGTTGCGGATGCCGTGCGCAAGGCGATGGATCCAAACGGCAATCTTTCGACTATGGCGCTTTCTGGCGCGACCAAGGGCGGTTTTGGCCCCATCGCCCAGCTGGCGGGTATGCGCGGTTTGATGGCTGATCCCTCTGGCCGCATCATCCGTTTGCCAATTACCTCAAACTTCCGCGAAGGCCTGACCACGCTGGAATACTTCATCTCTACGCACGGTGCGCGCAAAGGCCTGGCCGATACCGCGCTGCGTACCGCGGACGCCGGTTATCTAACCCGTCGTCTGGTCGACGTAGCCCAGGATATCATCATCAATGAGCCGGACTGCGGCACGGATGATGGCATCTTCCTGCGCAAGATCGACGATCGACTGTTCGGGCCGCCGCGCGGTGCCGATGCGCGGCTTGCCCGCAGCTTGCGCCTCTACCCGCCGCAGCACGGCGAACAGCCCGCTGCGCTGCAGTTCGGCCAC
>JAMDBC010000043.1:1191-2880 GCA_023484185.1 Chloroflexota bacterium
CGCAAGACCGACGATGGCGCCGGTCAGGCTTTCAGGGAGCGGCTCTTCGGGCGTATCACAGCCGCACGGGTGGTCGATCCGCAAACTGGTGAGATTTTGGCTGAACGCGACGTGATCATGGACCATAATTTGTCCCGCAAGCTGGGGAACGCTGGTATTGACGAGATCAAGGTTCGCTCTCCGATGACTTGTGAACTTGTTCACGGCATCTGCGCCAAATGTTATGGCATGGATCTTGGTCGCGGCGCGCTGGTAGAACTTGGCGCTGCGGTGGGTATCGTTGCCGCCCAGTCGATTGGTGAGCCCGGCACCCAGCTGACCTTGCGCACCTTCCATACCGGTGGTGTTGCGTCTGGCGGTGACATCACGACGGGTCTCCCGCGTGTGGAAGAGCTGTTCGAGGCGCGGCGCATGCCCAAGGGCGAGGCGATCATTTCCCAGATCACTGGGATTGCCCGGATCATGCAGTCTGACCGCTATTCTGACCAGCGCATCGTGCGGGTCGAATACAGCGAGATGGTCAGCGATGAGTACGACATTCCAGAAGGCTGGACTGTAGCCGTCAAGGATGAAGGCAACATTTCTCTGAGCGATCCAATCGCGATGATGGGTGACGCCAGTATCCCGGCGCAGCATCCTGGTCGTGTTCGTGTCGAAGAGGGCAAGGTCTTTGTCTCTTACGAACACCGCGACAACGATGAATACGAAATCCCCAGCACGGCCCGTCTGTTGATCAAGGACGGCGAACATATCGAGGCCGGAACCCCGCTGACAGAAGGTTCGCTTAACCCGCACACGATCCTCAAGATCAAGGGCCGTGATGCCTGTGAGATGTACCTGCTGACCGAGATCCAGAAAGTTTACCGCGCTCAGGGCCAGAATATCAACGACAAGCACTTTGAGGTGATCATCCGCAAGATGCTGGGTAAAGTCCAGGTGACTCGCCCCGGCGACACGGCTTACCTGCCCGCCGATTTCATCGACCGCCTGGAGATCCGCAAGAGTAATGAGCACCTGGTTTCTCAGGGCAAGCAGCCCTCGCGCTTCGCTGAGATCCTGTTGGGTGTCACCAAGGCTTCTTTGAACACTGATTCCTTCCTGTCCGCTTCTTCATTCCAGCACACCATCAAGGTTCTGGCAGGTGCGGCGATCGCAGGGACCAAGGATAACCTCTATGGTCTCAAGGAAAACGTCATCATTGGCAAGTTAATCCCCGCGGGGACGGGCTTTGTCAAGGGGCGTTTTGAAGAGTTCAATGAAGTCATCCGTCCAGTTGTGACAAACCTGCCCAGCGGCGACTAAAAGCAATAACAAGATATAAAAACAGGCCCGAATTCGGGCCTGTTTTTATATTAATGAGGAATTTTTATTTTCCAGGCAAATTATCGGGTGTCGGCGAATATTTGCCTGGAAAAATCAGTTCGCTTTCGGTGCCCCGTCGGGGGTAAGCGCCCCCCTCCAGGCCAAGCCGCGGCGCGATACTGCGCATAGCTAGAATAATATTATCGACGTGCTGCCATAATTCGATGCCAAATTCGGTGGCTGCTTCGGCCATCTCTTCGCGGTTGGTCCCAGCGGCAAAGGCTTTGTCTTTCCATTTTTTCTTCACCGATGAAGCGTTCAAGTCATAGAGTGACCGGGATGGGCGGACCATTGCCACCGCGGTGACCAATCCGGTGATTTCATCGC
>JAMDBC010000165.1 GCA_023484185.1 Chloroflexota bacterium
CATTTGGAAGAAAAATATGGCGCCAAAAATCAAAGCCTTGTTTGACTTAAACGTCATTCTAGATGTTTTACAACAGAGCGAACCGTATTACGAAACTTCGGCTCAATTATTGGCACACGCAGAGACGGCGGCTTGGGACTAATGGCAATTCCGTTTTCTTATGTTTGTTTGGAATCTTGTCGTTATATCAGCGCCAGTAACTCGCCCGGCTGTATGACTGAAAGCGGCGCAGGTTGAAAATCCTTTACGTTGCGAGTGACGAGATATTCCGCTTTGCATTGTACAGCCGCCATTATTTGCACGGCATCTTCAAAATCGCGATATGGCAAACTTAAAGCCTGTTCGATTGTGGATTGGTCAATGGTCGCGACTTCGAGGATTTGCAGCAGGCTCGTGATGGCCACCTTCGCGTGGGCAGAAGATTGGTCTTTTTCGACAAGATAGAATAGCATTGTAAGCGAATGTGGCGCTATAAAACCGCGCATCCTGCCGGTCTCTGCGTGTGCCAATAATTGAGCCGAAGTTTCGTAATACGGTTCGCTCTGTTGTAAAACATCTAGAATGACGTTTAAGTCAAACAAGGCTTTGATTTTTGGCGCCATATTTTTCTTCCAAATGTTTCCTGTAGTCTGCAGCCGAAACGTCCTTTGAGAGCGAGCCGGAAAGTCTGCGGACGATTGGGGCGTTTTCAAGCGCGCTGATCGGGGCAGGGATATGCCCAAGGTATTCGTTGATCAACTGCGTAAGGCTTGTATTTTGTTGGCGCGCATAACGTTTGGCATTATCCAGCAATTTGCGCGGCAGGCGAATGGTTAGTTTTGTCCCTTGCATTTTTACCTCGTGTGCCGTACAGAGTACCATGAATTTGCACGGCAGTCAACTGCCTGGCAGGGCATCTCGGGGCAAGCTCCAGCCGCTGACCGGGGAATAGAATTTCTCGCTTTGAGGGTGCGTCGCACCCGCGTAAGTGGAAATTGACCCGAAGTTCATACTCCCGTCTGGCCAAATGGCGCGGACTTTGACCCTGCCACTTTACATGATTGGCCCGAGCATATAACCGAAATGAAGAAAATGGCGGGGAGACTTCCGAAGTCTTTTCAGTAGCCTGCCAGTACCATTGAAGCGATCGTGTGCAGCAACAAAACACCACGAAAATCCCGCACTTGATACGGGATTTTCGTGGTAAGATCAGTAAATGATAAAAAGAACACTTTTGCTACAAGAAACAAAAGACGCTCTGAACCGCAATCGTGTGGTTGCATTGATTGGTGCGCGCCAGTGCGGAAAGACAACCCTTGCGCGGCAAATTGTCTCGTCAGACTCCCCAAATTACTTTGATTTGGAAAATCCAGTGAGCCTCATACGGCTGGATCAGCCGATGACCGCGTTGCAGGATTTACACGGCACAATTATCATTGATGAGATCCAGCGTCGGCCAGATCTCTTCCCCATCTTACGTGTCTTGTCGGATCGTGAACCGTTGCCTGCAAGGTTCTTGATTTTGGGAAGCGCATCCCCCGCTCTCCTGCGGCAATTCTCCGAGTCGCTGGCAGGACGAATTAGCATGATTCGAATGAGCGGGTTTGGTCTGGGCGAAATTGGAATCGAAAACCAAACACAACATTGGACGCGCGGTGGATTTCCGCTTTCCTTTTTGGCGGAGACTGACCAGGCAAGTCTGGAATGGCGGAGAGATTTCATCGCTACCTTTCTTGAGCGGGATGTGCCGCAGTTTGGCGTGAAAATTCCATCCGCCGGTCTTTTCCGTTTTTGGAGTGTTCTTGCACACTATCACGGCCAGGTCTGGAACGCGGCGGAAGCTGCCAGGACGCTGAACATAAACGAATCGACAGCCCGGCGTTATTTGGATTTGTTACAGGATTTGTTCATGGTTCGCCAGTTACAGCCCTGGTATTCCAATCTTGGCAAACGACAGGTCAAGTCTCCGAAAATCTATTTCCGCGACACAGGATTGCTGCATTATTTGCTTGGGATCAAATCGGAGAATGAACTCAACCTGCATCCAAAGTCAGGGGCATCATGGGAAGGGTATGTGATTGAGGAAGTCATAAAGTCCACGCGGCCCGAGGAAGTTTTTTTCTGGGCAACGCATTCGGGCGCGGAGCTGGATTTGTTGTTAATCAAAGATGGCAAACGAATTGGCATGGAGTGCAAGCGCATGGATGCTCCCAAGTTGACTCCCTCCATGCGCACAGCAATAAAGGATTTGGAATTGGACGGCCTGATTGTGGTCTACCCTGGCGCCCAATCGTATTCTCTTATGGAAGGCATTACAGTACTGCCTCTGGCCAAAATCGTTGCAGACCCTGAAAGTCTGCTAAGGGAGTGTAAATAAATGATTTCCCGCGATGTCATTGCGAACGAGCGTGCTTTCCGCGACTGAAGCAATCCCCACTTACGAGGAGATTGCTCACCCATTCGGGTACGATGTCGCCAGGTGCGCTCGCAGTGACAGTTGTTTCTTAATAACCGGTGGTCGAGCAGCGTTCTTCCCTGCACCGATCCCGCTAAAGTACGCGGGACTTATGCAGGACGGTGTGCGTACCGAGACCCTTATGCCCAGCCGGAGCCTGCGACCGTAGGCGACCGAAGGGACTGCCATCGACTTTCGTCCCATTTTGGCGGGTGGAATCTACGGCCCATTGCAGAATGAAAAATTCTTTAACCAGGTGGAAATCGACCCCGAAGTTCATACTCTCATCTGGCCAAATGGCGCGGACTTTGACCCTGCCACTTTACATGATTGGCCCGAGCATATAACCGAAATGAAGAAAATGGCGGGGAGGTCAGTTAGGGCGGGAGAGCGCATGGGCGGAAATGGTGAATGATGAATGATAAAGATGAACAAATCCTGT
>JAMDBC010000029.1 GCA_023484185.1 Chloroflexota bacterium
TAGCCGAGGGCGTGCGTCTTGTGGAAGATGCGTTTGCAGCAAACTGGCCGTTCCGATTTGTTTTATTTAGCGACGAATTGAGCGAGCGGGGAAAAAATTTGGTCAAGAAGTTGGAAGATAAAAAAAATCGAGATTGAAAAAGTGGACAGTGCTTTGCTTCAATCTCTGAGCGAGACAGAAACTTCGCAAGGCATTTTGGCTGTTCTTGAATTTACCAATTTACCAATTCCCGATTCCCTGAATTTCGTTCTTATCCTAGATTCGATTCGTGACCCAGGAAATCTCGGCGCGCTTCTCCGCAGCGCGGACGCGGCCGGTGTGCAAGCTGTTTTGATTCCGCCCGAAACCACAGACGCCTTCGCGCCAAAAGTGGCCCGCGCGGGAATGGGTGCGCATTTTCGATTGCCGATCCATTCGATGAGCTGGGCTGAAATCCATGAGCAAACGAAAGATTTGCAGATTTTCTTAGCTGACATGGACGGCCAATCTTGCTGGGAAACGGATTTCAAGTCGCCGCTGGCGTTGATCGTCGGCGGCGAAGCGGAAGGCGCGAGCGAACAGGCCAAGAAACTCGTGAATGTTTTTGTCAAAATCCCGATGGCTGGAAAAACAGAATCGCTGAATGCGGCGGTGGCCGGGTCAGTGTTGATGTTAGAAGTGATGAGGCAAAGAATTATCAAGTGATGCATATGACATATATTTTTTGGAAGCATGGCAGTCTATTTAATTCAGTCTTTCAACAGTTAGAGGAAATGGATTCATATATTGGTTTTATGCAATCCACAGTATTTGACGAAACATCATTGCATGAAAAATTCATAGATAGAACTTGGTCAGATGAGGAAAAATTTGAGCTGTACAATGATGATTTTGAAGGCAAAAACCGTGCCGAAACATGGATTACCCAATGGAATGAACAACTCAAGAACTATTTTTATGGGGGAATTTTAATAGGCTGGCACTCTTTCGTGGAAGATCAATTTAAGAGAATAGGTAATGCACTTGGAGTCGAATACAAAGAAAAAGGATATATAGGGAAATATAAGATAGCACAGCATTATTGGAATGAATATAAAACTATATCCAAATTGCGAAACAAGATTGTGCATAAAGACCGAGGTGCTCTTAGATATAGAACTCACATTCGTCCTGAAAACATCAAAGGATATTACAAAACAAATATTAAAGAATTTGGAGTAGGTTCAACCGTTTGGATACAACTCGATATCACGAAAAACGATAATAACAAATTTGACAAGGCAACTTGCTATTACGCGGTGAAAAATCAGATTCTGCGATTTATCAAGCATGATTTATACATTGCTCCTACCCACGAGTATTCTAAACATTTAATAAATTTAGGCAACAGCATATTTACACAAATACAAAACGACTTATATCGCATGGAAAAAACATCTGGGATTAGCGTATGAAAATTCGATCCATCACTTACTTCTGCAACCCAAAATACCCGCTCGAAGAAAAAGTTTTACGCGAGGCCGGAGAATTTTTTACCAAAGCCAAAGCCGCCTATGAAGCTGCAGGCTACGAAGTCCAGACCGTGCGGCTGGCGACAAGCCCATTTCCAAAATTATTGGGTGAGAAAAATATTTCCGAGCTGCCAAAATTCGCTGAACAATTTTCAAGATTGATAAAGCAAATCGATATCGCTTACGCGTCGCTTGGACCCGCATTACCAGACTTCCGAAGTCTTCAAGGCTTCGGAAGTCTTAAGAGCTACGAAGTCATTCCCGAAGCGATTGCCGCATCTGAAAATATTTTCTTCAGCGGCGTGATGGCTGGAAATACCGACAGCAAGCTGTCGGACTCCAAAATATATCTCGATGCGATTCGCGCCTGTGCCGACGTCATCGTCAAGTCTGCGCCGCTCGACCCGAACGGCTTCGCCAACCTGCGTTTTGCCGCGCTGGCAAATGTCAAAGCGGGCGCGCCGTTTTTCCCCGCCGCGTATCACAACAACGATCAACCCGCCTTTGCAATCGCAACCGAGGCGGCCGATTTGGCGGTCAATGCTTTCAGCGGACGACAGACCATAGACGATGGACGACAAATTCTAATTGCATCGCTCTCGAAGCACGGGCAAGCCATTACGCGCGTGGCCGAAGAACTTTCCCGACTCCCGACTTCCGACTCCCACCCCCCAACTTTCTTTGGCATCGATTTTTCCCTAGCGCCTTTCCCGGATGACGCGCACTCGCTCGGTAACGCCGTCGAAAAAATGGGCGTTCCAAAAATTGGACTGCACGGTTCGCTGGCCGCCGCGGCGCTCCTGACCGAGGCTGTCGACCGCGCCGATTTTCCGCGCACTGGCTTCAGCGGTTTCATGCAACCCGTGCTCGAAGATTCGGTCTTGGCACAACGCGCCGCCGAAGGCACACTGACTATCAAAGATCTTTTGCTTTACTCAACCGTTTGCGGTACCGGATTGGATACTGTGCCGCTGCCCGGCGACACAACCGTCGAGCAGATCATTCCTTTACTTCTCGATCTTTCCGCCCTCGCGCTTCGTCTCGACAAGCCGCTGACTGCGCGCCTGATGCCTGTCCCTGGTAAAAAAGCGGGTGAGGCCACCGCCTTCACCTTTGGCTTTTTCGCCAACAGCAAAATCATGCAGTTGGATGTGGAGCCATTGAATTCACCGCTTGGCGGAAACGAATCATTTTCAATTCAGTCACGAACAAAATAGGGGCAACGTTATGTTGCCCCTACGATTCAACTCTCCAATAATCTCCGCCCCCGCCTTCACGCTTCATCAATCCGTATCCGACCAATTCGCGGCGCAAGCTGGCCGTATCTTCATGAAAGCCGGAAAGAATTTTATTGACTTGTTTTTCGCTGTAAC
>JAMDBC010000113.1 GCA_023484185.1 Chloroflexota bacterium
GAAATTCCTGCACGATGCCGGTCACAACGCCGATGGCAAAATTGATCAGAAATAATTTTCCCCAGAACTTCGCCATCTTATGGAAGGTCTCATCTTTGGTCTGATAATAACGGGTTTGCATGTAGGCTACAAACCAGCCCATGCCCAAAGTGAGCGGAACGAAAAGGAAGTGGTATACGGTTGTCAGACCGAATTGCCACCTTGACAAAGTGATTGGATCCATACATTCTCCTTGTTTTTTTTATATGTGCATCAGCACATACTTGCTCACCTAAACTAAACTTGCTATTTGCACTGGTATGCCAAGAGCTTCCTGTGCGAGATCAGCAAAATTGATGGAGGCCATTTCGCGCATCATGGCAACTTGGATGCGTCCCCATTTTGTGCGGACGGGACAGTTGGTTTGAAAAGGACAGTCACCCTCGCCTTTTACTTGCAAACATGCGGAGAGCAAGATCGGTCCCTCAAAGGCTTCTACAATGTCTTTGATCGTGATCTTGGACGCGGGGCGGGGAAGCGTTAAACCGCCATCCCGGCCCGTAAAGGTTATTAAAAGGCCGGCCCGCGCCAATTCCGCGACGACGCGAAGGAGTGTGGCAGGCGGAATCAGCATCTCGCGCTGAATTTCAGCGGTTGAGAGGCGGGTGCCTTCAGGATGTTTGGCAAGGGCTAAAATTACACGGACAGCGTAGTCAGTTTGGCGGTTAATTCTCAGCATGGCAACAGACCTTTACTTATTTAGTAAACGATTACGCTTAATGTAAAGGTTTTGATTGAAAATTTATAGTGTATTTTGTCACAATGATGGGGTTACAAGTGTCACACTGACTTGTGCGTCACGGAAAATATAAAGGACGCTTGCAAAATGTAAAATCTAAACCAAATATTTTATGGTTGGACATTTATCTGAATATAGATCGGATCGCCAAACGCTTCGCCACTCGAATCGAAAGCCTGCCACGCGCTGCGATATGTTCCTGCTGTTGACGGCGTGGTGAAGAGTATTCTCAACATTGCTTGAGTCCCGGCGCGGGCCGGATATAACGCTTGTTCGCTGGTGGTTCCCATCGCATCGCCGTTAATTAATTTCAGGCGATAACGCGAATCCCAGTTACAAGTTCCGCTGTTGGTGACAAGCCATTGTTTGTCAATGCTTTGACCCGGTGCGACGGCTGTGTCGTCGGGAATGGTCAGGTCTTTGTTATAGGTCAGGATGTTGGTACAGGGTGCAGTTGCTGTGGGGAGTGTGATGGTGGGGATGCTGGTAACTGCGGAACTTGTTGAAGTCGGAGTGATTGGGATTAGTTGTGCGAGTTGAGTGGGCGGAATGAAAATTGTCGGTGTGGATTTCGGCGCGCAAGCGGCTAGAGTCAAAGCAATGGCCGATATAACGGTAGCCGTTCTAAAGTTGAGAAGGATGCGAGTGATCTTCATTTCCCCAATAATAATGCAGGGGCGGCACATTGTCGCCCCTGCACGGGAGTCTATTCTTCTGCCACAGCGGGAGCATCGTCTCCGCCCATATCGAGCGGGAGGGCAACTTCGCCACTGAGTGCCTTCTGACGAATGACTGCGTCGATCTCATTCATCAATTCAGGATTCTGGCGGATGTATTCTTTGGCATTCTCGCGGCCCTGACCTAGGCGGGCATCGCCGTACGAAAAGAACGCGCCGCGCTTTTGAACGATTTCGAATTGCGTGGCAAGGTCGAGCACATCGCCGGATTTGGAAATGCCCTCGTTGTACATAATGTCGAACTCGCAGGTGCGGAAGGGCGGGGCGACTTTGTTCTTGACAACCTTGACGCGTGTGCGGTTGCCGATGATCTCGGCGCCGACTTTGATGGCCTGAATGCGCCGCACATCCAGACGAACCGACGCATAGAATTTGAGCGCCTGTCCGCCGGTGGTGGTTTCGGGGTTGCCAAACATGACGCCGATCTTCTGGCGAAGTTGGTTGGTGAATATGACTGTGGTCTTGGTCTGGTTGATCGCGCCGGACAGTTTGCGCAGAGCCTGCGACATCAAACGGGCATGCACGCCCATGGTCGGGTCGCCCATATCGCCCTCGATTTCAGCGCGCGGAACAAGCGCGGCGACCGAGTCGATCACAACCACATCCACGCCGCCAGAGCGAACGAGGGTTTCGACGATCTCCAAAGCCTGTTCGCCAGTATCGGGCTGAGAGACAAGCAGATTATCAATATCAACACCACACTTTGCCGCGTAGTTCGGATCGAGCGCGTGCTCCATGTCGATGAACGCGGCAGTGCCGCCGTGTCGCTGGGACTCGGCCACGATGTGCTGGCAGATGGTGGTTTTACCGGATGACTCCGGACCATAAATCTCGGTGATGCGTCCGCGCGGGACGCCGCCAACGCCGAGGGCGATATCAAGTGAGAGCGAGCCGGTTGAGATCGCGTCGGTGACCATGCTGTGTGCTTCGCCCAGTTTCATGATCGAACCTTCGCCGTACCGTTTAAGAATATCGCTGACGGCCTTGTCAAGTACAGCGCGTTTGGCGCTGTCTACCTGCGGGCCGGAAGCAGTTTCGTCAGCTTTTGATGTGTTTGATTTGCGAGCCATCGTCTATTCTCCAAATACAAGTTTACAGGTCGTGCATCTAAGTTTGGACAGTATAGCACAGATGTTCAGTGCGTCAAGGGCTTTGTGTTGGTAAGCTATTCAACTTCGGCGCGGGAGGTGGAGCTACGTTGAATCCAAGTGCTCCGCGAAAAGTGAAATAGGTTGTCTGGCCCGGATAAATATTCATCCAGTCTTGTTGAGTCTTTCCTTTATAACTAAAAGTCACTTTATACAATCCTGCCGGTAGATCGCTGAGCGCTAAATTCTCA
>JAMDBC010000085.1:0-1631 GCA_023484185.1 Chloroflexota bacterium
CTTTTTACATGATCGAGTCTTCAAACATCACTTTTCATCATTTAGATTGGTTACTTTTTAAAGTATGCCAAAATATTTTTGATAATACCTCTAACATATAGATAAAACGCTCTTGCCGGGCTGGGACTGGGATTCTCGCTTAATATCAAGGGCGGACGCGGCGTCTGATTGAAATCAAAATCCTGTCGCAGATCGCCAAGTACTGGAACGTTCTCGCGCACTGTCGGACGCGGATCGGGGCGTCCGTCCGTTGCCGGGTCAAGGCGCTGACCGCCCAAGAAGTCATCCTCAATAAATTTGACATACGCGTCGAAACTTAGAACCTGATGGTCAATATAACCCTTCTTTGCATAAGGGCTGATGACAAGGGCCGGCACGCGAAGACCATACCCGTTCTCATCCACTGTTGGAGGGACAACATGATCGTAGAAACCTCCCCAATCGTCCCATGTTAAAAAGATGGCGGTGCTGGACCATTCGGGTCCCTGCATAATGGCATTGATTAGGCCGGTTACATAGGCCTGACCATCTGCGATCGATGAGGGCGGATGGTCGCTGACTCGGTTATAAGGTACGATCCAGACCACACTTGGCAAAGTGCCGTTCTGCGCAGCAGTATAGAAGTTGCTAATCTTCTGAATATTCCCCAATTGATTATTATCGCGAACAGAAGCGAAGTACGGGAGTGGATTCCAAATACCCGGCGTACGAGCCTCCTGCTTTACAGGCGCACAGAACATCCCGTCATCCTGGCAATCAGGCTCGGTACCCTCACCCACATAATACGCCCAGGATACATTATTTTTATAAAGCAAATAGGTTAGATCGGTCCAGGCATAGTTCGGACGTTTGTAAGGAGGCACGCCAAGAATGATGCTCTCTGGTTTATCGTTGTTATTTTGGCAGCTCATGGGATCAAGACTGGTGCAAATCGCCGACCATTCCGAGACCATGAAGAGATGAGCAGGCAAACTCCAGGAAACCGTGGGGGTAAACATATGATCCTGGAGAACAAAGTGCTTGGCGTATGCCCAGTAATTGGGGAGTTCACGAGCATCGTGATATCCCATCACATCCGGCTTCTTGCCAGCAAGAACGCAATTGGGATCGTTGATATCGACACAATACGATTGAACTGCAAGCTGTTGGCTGTAAACAAACCCATCCATTTTGCCATTATTAACATCATCAATATATGCTCCGATGCCATGGGGACCACCGAAATTTTCAAGGCTTGCATCGTGATAAGGCTTGATGCACTCTTTGGTTTTCGGATCTGGAGAACAAACAGTTGGTACGCCGAACAGCATGGGAATACCATCTGCCCCCGGATATGTCCCAAAGTAGGAATCAAACGAACGATTCTCCTGCATAATAATGACGATGTGTTTGATTTTATGAATATCTTCCAAACTCGAATTATTGGATGGGGAAGATGCACACCCCGCGGCAATGACAAGAACCAGCATTGCAGACCATATACGATTTCTTATACTCATGTATTCTCCTTATTCCAATGTTCCACTAAGAGTGAGTTCATAATTCTACCAGATGCAGTTGAGAGCAAAATCCTTGATTATTGGATCAAATGTGATCTCCACAAACAAACAATGAAGATCGCCGCCCTTGCC
>JAMDBC010000085.1:1641-2846 GCA_023484185.1 Chloroflexota bacterium
CCTCCGCTTCTGCGGTATAATCCCCCCCTCCTTTCACCAATCAACAGACTAGCAAACTAGCAGATAAGAAGAAACATGTTCATAGATCACGCAGAAATATTGGTTCGATCCGGCAAGGGCGGCGATGGGATGATGCACTTCCATCGTGAAAAATTTGTGCCACGCGGCGGTCCCGATGGCGGCGACGGCGGACGCGGCGGCGATGTCATCCTTGAAGTCCGGCAAGGCCTCAACACCCTGCAAGCCTTCCGACATGTCACGCGCTACCTGGCGGATAACGGCAAGAACGGCGGGCCGAATAATATGTCCGGCAAGGCCGCCGAGAATCTTATTATCCATGTCCCCCCCGGAACGGTGGTCTACGATGCCATCACCGGCGATTTGATCGGTGACTTAACCAAAGCAGATGAGCGATTGACTATTTGCAAAGGCGGGCGCGGCGGACGCGGCAACCAACATTTTGCGACCTCCCGCAATCAGGCGCCGCGCACCGCAGAAAAAGGCGAGCCCTGGGAAGAGAAACGCATCAAACTGGAATTGAAGCTGATCGCCGATATCGGGCTGATCGGCGTCCCGAACGCGGGCAAATCCACGCTGCTCTCGGTTCTGACAAACGCCAAGCCGAAGATCGCACCCTACCCCTTCACCACGCTCGAACCGAATTTGGGTGTGGCTGAGATCGACGCTGACCATTCTGTTGTGTTGGCCGACATTCCCGGTTTGATCGAAGGCGCGTCGCATGGCGCGGGACTCGGTCACGATTTTTTACGGCACATCCAGCGCACGCGTGTGCTGATCCATGTGCTGGATGGTCTGTCCGAAGATCCGGTGGCGGACTTCAGCCAGATCAACTCCGAGTTGTCGCTCTTCGACCCGAACCTTGCGAACAAGCCGCAGATCGTGGCGTTAAATAAAATAGACCAGCCCGAAGTTCGGGAACGGCTGGCTGACATCAAAATGAAGTTCAAAAAACAAAAAGTGGAATTCATGACCATCTCCGCTTTGGCCCGCACGAATACACGCGAGGTGTTGCTCAAAGCTGTCGAGGAATTGGCCGATCTGCCAGCGTTGGCAGAGGCCCCAGCGCCGGTACCCGTTTATCGTCCGAAGGAAGACGCGAAGGATTTTGTCGTCACGCGTGAGGGCGAAACGCATTGGAGGCTATCCGGCGCCGGCATCGAACGGGCTGCGGCCATGACGTACTG
>JAMDBC010000006.1 GCA_023484185.1 Chloroflexota bacterium
ACAGACAGCTTGATCGGCGCATGCCCGTGACGATAATCCGCCGCGAATCTTTGCTCGTGAACGAATGCCTCACCGGCGCGGGTGGGGAGCGCGGTTCCAGATATGACCGATCCGATCTCATAACGGCCGTCTGCTTCAGGGGCGGGGAGATGCGAAGTTCCAACCTTCACGCCGAGCGATTTAAGTTTATCTGCAAGCGATGGCATGGGGATTATTGTCCAACGCCGGTTGAGATCTTTCCCGATTCAAGATCATCCAATGTTTTCTGGACGAGGCGCAATTTCCCGGCAGACAACAGGGATGGGTTAATGTCAGCCAGCCCCAGCGGTGCTTGAACATTTTGTCCGCCTTTCCCGGCCATTAGATCTGGCCAGGCGTTTTGGATGGCTTTGATTGCATCGGAACGAATGGTCATCACCCAACCTGATGGTTTGGGGTTTGGCAGGGACATGCCGATTACCTGTGTGCCGGTCGTGCTGAGGTAATCTGTGAGTTCTTTAACTTCGATATCGGGGTAAAGGTAGATGGTATAAACCTTACGCTGGCTGATCAGATAGTCCGCATAGGCGCCATAATGGATTTTGTCTTCAGTCGCAGGGATTTCAATTACTTGAGGGAAGCTGTATGGCAGATAATAGAATGGCCGGCACAGGCCGCAATAATAAGCCATACCGTTCGAAAAGGCGGCAGCAGCTCTTTGCCCATCTGAGTTGTCTTTGGGGATCATGATGCCGATGTGGTAATCGTCGCTGATCATGGCCGCGGTGTAGCCTGCCAGGAAAGCGGGAATGTCCACTTGTGTGGTGGATGCCATCACGCTGAGGTTGCCTCCGGCGGTGATGCCAGGAATGTTGACCGCCAAAAACTGTACCTGCGGCGCGGCCGCTGCCAGCGCGGCAATCCCCGGATCGGGCGGTACAGCGATCACAACTTTGAGACCCGCTTCGAGGTTCGCAGGTGAGAGTGTGTTGCGAACCTGAAATCGCATCCCGGCCTGTTGAGCAAGATCATAGACCACTTTTTGGAACGCGTCGGATTCAGTCTTGTCCATATCAGCAGGCAGAACCAGAATCGCCAACGGGACAACCGGGGTCGGAGTGAGGGTGGGCAGGGAGGTGGGTGTAATGGTGGGGGCTGCGGTTGGCGTGGCGGCTTTTCCGCCAAGTCCGCAGGCGCTCAGGACGAATGCGATCAGAATGATGAAAAAGGCAAGTTTTACGCGCACATGTTTACTCCACGATCAGAATGCGTGAATTATACTTCCCCTTATAAGCGGCGCAGATACCGCCCGATTCGGGCAAAAAGCGAACATTTTGACGCTGGCCGGCGAATGTGTAATCTGTTCCCGGAGCGTTGGAATGCTTCGACAAGTTCAGCCCAACACCTGTGGCCGCGTCTGATTTTCTACCGCACCTGGAGAAATGAATATGGGCACTCAAAAAGACATCCTGATCATCGGGGCGGGACCGTCTGGACTTTCGACCGCGCTTCACCTTGTAAAGGATTTTCCGCATCTCGCGGAGCGGATACTGGTTCTCGAAAAAGCGCATCATCCGCGCCCGAAACTTTGCGCGGGCGGACTCGTTGCCGACGCCGAGGTCATTCTCCAGCGCCTTGGACTCGATGTAACAGAAGCCCCGCACGTGGACGTATCTGCGGCGCATTTTGATTTCGCGGGCAAGGGCCTGACCATTTCCCTGCCAAACACGCACACCTTGCGCGTGATCCGGCGCAACGAATTCGACGCCTGGCTGGCAGAAAAAGCAATTGAAAGAGGAGTGGAAATAAGAGAAGGGATAACCGTCAGGAATATACAACCGCAGGCTGATTGCGTGATCATTGAAACCGATTCAGAAACATTCACGGCGCAAATCGCCGTCGGCGCGGATGGCTCGAACGGAGTCACGCGTCGCTGTGTGATGCCAAATGCACCCGTCCATACGGCGCGCGCCCTGGAAGTGATTACCCCTGAACATAATGTCATTGCGAGCGAAGCGAAGCAATCCCCATTTAAACGGAGATTGCTTCATCGGGAAGAACACCCTCCTCGCAACGACATACACGAATCGGGGGTTGCTTACTTCGATTTCCTCCCCGTGCCCAATGGTATCGCAGGTTATACCTGGGATTTTCCGACGCGGGTCAACGGCCAGCCCATGCGCTGTTGGGGCATCTACGATACCAACATATTAGCCTATCAAGAGCGTCCCGCGCTCAAACAGCCATTGGCTGAAGAGATGCTGCGTCACGGCTTCGATTTGAGTCTATACGAGATCAAAGGCCATCCGATCCGCTGGTTCAGCCCGTTCGATCAATTCTCTGTCGCCCGTGTTCTGCTTGTCGGGGACGCGGCCGGCGCGGACGGCCTTTTCGGCGAAGGCATCAGCATCGCATTGGGATACGGGTTGGTGGCTGCGAATACAATCCGTGCTGCAGTCGCCAGAAACGATTTTTCGTTCCGCGATTACCGGCGGCGAATCTTGTTAAGCCCGCTCGGACAGGCGCTGACCGTCCGTACGGCGATCACTCTTATTCTTTATCATTTACGCTGGGCGTGGTTCCAGAAATTCTTCTGGCGCGTTTTCAAACCTGTCGTGGCGCTGGCCGCAGGGCTCTTCGTGCTTAACTGGGGGAAACGGATGCGATGATTACGTTTTGATCCGTTTCAAGAATCCCGGTGTGTTCAATTCACGCTCAAGCAGATAAGTGAAATAGCCCTGCATGAGACTCTCCGCTTCCTC
>JAMDBC010000096.1 GCA_023484185.1 Chloroflexota bacterium
GCAGGCAAAGACGTAATGTTTTATTTTGTATATAGGTCATAGTTTTTTCAAAAGGAGATTCTTTCCATGCCTCTACGCCGCTTGATCATTGTCGCTTGTTTTTTTGTTTTCACCCTCTTTGCCTGCGCGCCTGCCGCGCAAATAAATAACCCTCCCGTTTCGCCCGTACCTGATACGCCTCTGTCTCCTCCCACGCTGACCCCCACCGGCGCGCCGACCTTAACTGCCACGCCTGTTCCGCTTGTCCCGGATTTTGAACATATCGTCCTCGTTGTTTTCGAGAACAAGGAATTTGGCTTGATATTTGGCAATTCAGGGATGCCGTACTTCAACCAATTGGCGAAATCCAATACGCTGCTCACTCAATATTATGCCGTGACGCATCCCAGTTTGCCGAACTATCTGGCGATGGTCGGCGGCGATACTTTTGGCATCAACTTTGATTGCACCAAGTGTATTGTGGATGCCGCCTCTCTGCCCGACCTGATCGAAGCCAGCGGGCGCACCTGGAAAGCCTATCAGGAAGACATGCCGTCGCCTTGTTTTCCGGACGCAGAAGCCGGGAACTATGCCATGAAGCATAATCCTTTTATGTACTTCCAACCGATTCGGCTGGACAAAACACGCTGTACGCGCAGCATCGTCCCATTCACGCAGCTTTCCCTGGACCTGGCGGCGGGTGCGCTGCCGAACTTCATGTTCATCACCCCCAACCTGTGCAACGACGCGCACGATTGCCCGATCTCCGTTTCGGACGCCTGGCTTAAGAATTTGATGGGGCAGCTTGCGCCTGCTCTTGATGTCAATGGCAAGCCGTATTTGATCGTTATTACCTGGGACGAAGGTCAGGGGGATCACTCCTGCTGTGGTTTGCCTCCAGCCGCAGGCGGACGCGTTGCCACCATCCTGGTTTCCCCACAGGTGAAAAATGGCTATCAGGATGACACACCCTACAGCCATTACTCGCTCTTGAAGACCATCGAGACCGCCTGGCATTTGTCTTTGCTCGGCCATTCTGCCGACGCAGAAACCACGCTCATCACCGCGCCGTGGCGATAAAGGCCTAGAAATTTTTATATAGCAAGAGCGACCGAAAGGTCGCTCTTGCTATTTTTTCAGTACATCACGAAAGGATTTCGTAGTGGCGACTTTAGTCGCTTTTTAGTCGAACGACTGAAGTCGTTACTACGTTTTCGTGATCTACTGATTATCCCTTCAACAACTCATTGTGTGGATCATCCGCTTCGGGCAGTTCGAGCGGGGGCAGTTCGGTGATCGAGTTGATTCCAAAGTGTTGTAAAAATTCCGGCGAGGTGGAATACAGGATCGGGCGCCCGGGGCCGTCGGTGCGGCCTGTTTCCTGAATAAGCCCCTTGCTCATCAGACTCTTCATCATGCTGTCCGAGTTGACGCCGCGCAGCGAGTCCACTTGCGGGCGGGTGACGGGCTGTTGGTAAGCGATGATCGCCAGCGTCTCGAGCGCGGCGCGGCTGAGGCGGCTGGTCGCTTCGAGGCCGAGGAATCGCTCGACGATCCCGGCCAGTCGCGGCGCGGTGGTCAGTTGCACGCGCCCGGCGTTTCGTTGGAGTCGCAGGCCGCGCGTCTGCAGAGATTCGTCCAATTCCTTCAAGGCGCGCTCCACCGTCGAAGCGGTCACATCCAGCGCTTCGGCCAAAGATGCAGTCGCCACGGGTTCAGCCGCCACGAAAAGCAATCCTTCGATTTGGACGGAAAGCGGCAGGTCGTTTGTTTCGTTTTCGCTCATGCTATAATAACTCCCGTTCAATCCCTTTCGAGAGTGAAGAATATGAAAAATTTGTTTATTGCTCTAAGTACATTAGCTTTTGCAACACTGGCCTGTTCGATCTTTATTGGCGGGCCAGCTTATCCCGACGCGCCGATCCCGGTTTCCACCGAGGCCGTGCAGAGCTTGCAAGATCAAGTTAAACAGGCCATTGCAGACGGAGCGCAAACCGGAACCGTGACTTTGCAGATCGCTGAAAGTCAACTGACTTCATACCTTGCATTTAAACTTGATTCGCAGGCCAACCCGCTTATCACTGATCCGCAGGTGCAATTGCGTAATGGCCAGATGCAAATCTTCGGCAAGGCACAGCAGGGCATGTTCAACGCCAACATCAGTATTACGCTGACCGTCAGCGTGGACGATCAGGGCAAGCCCAAGATCGCCATCACGCAGGCCGACTTTGGCCCGCTTCCCGCGCCGCAGGGACTCAATGATGCCGTCAGCGCGGCCGTGGAGGAAGCTTTCACCGGCTCGCTCGGACCCGTCGCGACCGGCTTCCGTTTGGAAAGCATCACCATCGCTGACGGCGTGATGACGATCGTGGGTCGAACCCAATAGCGCTCGGATTATACCAGTGGTTCAAACGGCTTTGCCCCCGCATCCACCATCATGGCTTTCTCAAAGTCACAGAATGAACCGCGAAGCCCGCAAAGAGCACGAAGATTTCTTTTTTCTTGGCGTACTTCGCGCTCTTCGCGGTGAAAAAATGACAAAAGCTGGAATTCACCATGGACTTTGAGAAAGCCGCGCGGAGAACACAAAGAATTCTTTGTGTTCTCTTTGTGATTCTATTGATGTCGCCGATCTTGTCGAGCTGCCAGCTGGCGCAGGCCGGACGCAGCCAAATCAATGTAGCCATCACTGCTGATGGCAAGACACAGCAAATCGGCGTGGCTGCTGGGAGCACGGTATAAAAAGGCGGCTCGGATTTA
>JAMDBC010000107.1:0-1327 GCA_023484185.1 Chloroflexota bacterium
ACGCGCCCATCCAGTGCTTGTGAATCTTTATCGGGAGTAGGTTTTACTTCCACCCTTGTCTTGTCGAAATCAAACTTAATACCTGCTTTTTCTTCTACAACCTTGCAAACTGAGTTAAGATGTCTGTGGAACTCTTTTTCGGAATTTAGACGATATGTAGTGAAATCAAGGTCATCTGAAAATCTAGTATCAGGAAAATATATTTTTCGAAGGCAATTACCGCCCTTGAGTATCAGGTTGTCAACTAGTGCAGGATTGTCATAAATGCTATAAAGAAGCCACCCCATTACATGGTCTTTTTCAACATTGGGCAATGGAATGCCAAGATTAATTGCTATATCTTTTACTTCTTCTGATGGAATCATATTAAAGTCTCTACACGCGCTCGCGGGGTGAGTAAAGCGACCTTCCTCCAACTCCTCTCTAAAGGAAAGGGGAGTCAAAGACCTCCGAGATTTTCAAATCTTGGAGGTCTGATTGTTATTTGATTTTTCCTCGCGCTTCCAGCCACTTCTTGAAAGACTTCTGGCTCTCACCCGATAACTTGCCCAAAATTAGGTTTTCCACGCTGATGTCTTCATCCAAGTCGGGCCAGTGAATACCTTCGCCATCGCCAATCAGACGCCACTTGTTACGCTCGGCAGGAGTCCCATGTAAGAGACGCGGAAACCACCCCAGCGGGACAGAAACTGTGCGTCCATCGCTTAAATCTACGATCAGCGTGTCGTCGGTCACATTGATATTTTGCGCCGAAACCATGCGAAGTTCAATCGCTAAAGTAGTCATACCAACTCCTCAACAGCCTTTCCTGATTTTCCTCGATCAATCTTTGAATGCGATTGATTTCGTTGCGGTTGTAACCACCGCTGTTTTGCAATCGCACTGGGTCAAGCCAGAATTTTGCTTTGTTTCTATCACGCTCAATGTGAACATGAGGCGGTTCACTGCCATCCCCTGAATAGAAAAAGAAACGATACGGGCCTGATTCCCAAATGGTCGGCATAAGTTATCAAATTATAGCACTATCCCCATCATTAAAATCCTGGCATGTCCACGCGCTCGCGGGGTGGAAGTCAGACCTGAAATGTTTACCCTGACGGGCACGTGTCACAATTGGTAATGTGTGAATGAAAGAAGGACCTGTCTACAGCGGCTTGCCGCAATAGCTGCATATGCTTTGCCCATCCGCCAAGTTCTGCGCTGCACGACGGACAGGTCACGGCAGTGGCCTGCGGCGCGGTCGTGGGTGCATGGTCAACGGCGACCTGGGTTATATCGCTGGGATTGAACTTCACATAAATGGTTGCCCCAGGGACGAACTTCAGCC
>JAMDBC010000107.1:1337-2738 GCA_023484185.1 Chloroflexota bacterium
AAAACCTCCAGACTAAACTTCAGCATGGAAGCACTATCTCCCACACGCACACCCGTATCCATCATGGAGAGGATTTTCGCGGGCGCCTCTTCGCCCGTTTCACGGATCTGGCTATAGATTTGCTCCTTCGCCAGCATTTCATTTTCCACTTGTTGTTGGATGCTGTTCAAATAATCATTGCTGTCCATTTTTCACTCCAAGTCTCCTGTCTGCGCCCATCAGCACGCCGAGACTTTGTTTGAAGCCAAAGACGGACGTGACGTCCATTCCAAGCTGGTTGGCTGCCAGCGCAACAGCCGCCACAACGATCCCCCCTGCCAACAATACGATCCCTGTTACTTTCCTGTTTCTTATTTCGATCATCTCCTTATCAAATTTTTTCAGCGACTTTTTTTTCGAGCCGTTCCATTCGGTGCGCCAACTCATCCTTCCAATGCTGGCGGATGTAGGCAGGCAATTCGGCGCGCTCCGCCTGTTTCAATGCGGACTTCGTCCACTCGAGCGCCGATTTCGGATCACATTTTTTATGCTCGTAATATTTTGCCAGTTCGACATAAGCATAAACATGACCTTCGGAGGCGGCCTTCTCCCAGAGACGAATCGCCTCATCGAAATCCCCCCGCCTCTTTTGCAGGACCGAGAGGCGGCTGACCGTTTTCCAGAAATCCTCCTGGCTGAGAGCTTTCTCCAGTCCGCGCTCGAAGAGACGCGCGGCCGTATCCCATTGACCGAGATCTTCATAAAGTCTGGCAAGCGCGATCACATCCAGTCCGTGCTGGATGTCCTCGTGAAATGGATCGGCCAGCATCGCCGCAGTGTGACTCAACAAGGCAGCCATCGTCACCACATCCATGGCGTTGTGATAGAAAACGCCCTTCAACGGGCGCGCATCGCCGTCACGCAGATAATCAAAATACAGCCACGGAATTTCATAGCCGGGAACTTCTTCGCTGCTGCGAGGCGCTTCGAGAATATTTTCTTCGAGATATTTCAAGGCGCGCGATTCCAGGCGGTCACGCCAGAGACGGCGCGCCAGCGGCAATAGATCAAGATGAGCGTAATCTGTAAACGGCACGGGCAACTGATGCAGAATATAACGCGTCTTTAGCAGCGGCGCATCGAAGGACTTGCCATTGAAAGTTACCAGCGCTTCGCAGGGCGCGAGGAAGAACGCCAATCCTTCCAGTAAAGCCGGTTCTTCAGTCGGATCGCGCATAAAGAATTGCTGCAGGACAAATTCGCCATCCATAAAACGGCCTGCGCCTACCAGAAAAGCGTACGTTCCAGTACCGCCTGCCAGACCGGATGTTTCGGTATCGAGGAAGGCAAATGACTCGATGGGCAGATTATTCAAACGCGGGTCGCGCGCCCAGGCTGACATCACATCCAACGGCGCAGACA
>JAMDBC010000084.1 GCA_023484185.1 Chloroflexota bacterium
GCCACCGTGCAGTTTGATCCGCCCTTATCTCAGCCTGACTCACAACTGTCGGCACGTACTTGACGCGCGCCTTCTCAGTCGTGAATGTGACCTGGGCTTCAAGCACGCCATCGATTTTTTGCAAAGCCTTTTCGAGACGGCGCGCATCGTTATCGTCGGCGAGACGCTTGATGACAAGATCAGCCTCGCCAGTAGCAACGCCGTATCCGGCGCGTTCGACGCGGGCGATCAGGTCGGGCAAAGCTGACAGCGACGGATCAAACTGCACGGTGGCGCGCTCAGACGAAAGATTGACCACCGCGTTTTCCACGCCGTTGACTTTCTTCAAATTGCGCTCGACCGTGGCGACACAATTGGCGCAGGTCATGCCAGTGATCGGGAGAGTTAATTGCTTGGTATCAGTCATGCTAATTCCTTATGCACTACAAATACAGATTACGCACTGCGTGATATGTAATCCGTTTAAACCTAAATGGTGATCAGCCCGGCGGCGGGATAATTGATCTCAGCCAGCAGAGCTTTGATCTTATCTTCGCTGGCAGGCGCATCGAAAGTGATGACAACGTTCTTCGTGTCCAAATCTGCCTTCACAGATTGGACACCGGTCAACTCGCCCACTTCCGATTCAACGGTGTGAGTGCAATGTCCGCAGTGCATGGCGGGGACGGAATAAGTTACAGTGGTCATTTGAAACTCCTTTTATGAAATGGTCTCGCCAGACTTCGGAAGTCTTCTTTAAAGACTCCTTAATCTACGCGGCTGAGAAGACTTCCGAAGTCTTATGCTTAGACTTTGTTGGCCTGCTCAAAAACATCGCTGATCTCTTTGAGCACGCGTTCACGCTCTTTGGGATTTTCGCCGCGAATGGCCGTGATGACGCACGAATTCAGATGGTTCTCCAAAATCTGCGCGCTGACCTTGTTCAACGCCGCCTCCACCGCCTGGATCTGGCGGATCACGTCGATGCAATAGGCGTCTTCCTCCACCATGCGGATAATGCCGCGCATGTGGCCTTCGATAGTTTTCAAGCGGCGCAGAGTTGGGTCTGATTCCATGTCGTCTCTCTTTCTTTTTTCTTACCCCCCCCAGGGGGGATGGGCAGTCAAATAATACAACCTGACATGGCAAACGGTCAAGGACGATTGTCACATTTATCGTGTGCAAAATCTGCCCTTGAATTTTTCGTCACTTGGTGGTCAAAAAACCAATTACCCGTGAGCCTTCCTAGCCTTTTGTCGCTTCCATTTCTAACAGGATTCATCCACAGATTACGCAGATTCCGCCGATCGAAAAAACAAATCTGCTCAATCGGCGAAATCTGCGGATAGATTTTTTGCTCTTTCCCGTAAAAGCGGTAGAGCCGCCTTTTTCCAAAACTTTATCAAAAACAACTGAATTGCCCCAAGAGTATAATTGGCGGCATGAATCAAAAAATTAATGCCGGACGAATTTTCATCAAAGGAACTGCCATCTTCCTGCTGGTGGAATTTATCTTTCTAAGCTTTCGCCCTGATTTAAGCCTGCTCAATATTTACGCTCCACTGGGAATAAAACGGACACGCTTCCCCACCAGCACGCACGCGCCTGAAGACGCCGCCTTGGATGTCGGCAATTTGGACGCCATGTTCGCATCGCACATCGTTTCCCAGCCGAAAGCAAATGGTGAATTCCGCGTTCTGCTGCTCGGAGATTCCGCCATGTGGGGCTTTTTGCTGCCGCCAGAACAAACGCTCTCCGGGCAGCTCAATGCGCTCAACCTGACCTGTGGAGACAAGAAAATACAGGTTTATAACCTGAGCTACCCACGCTCATCAGCCACAAAGGATTTGATGATCCTTGACAAAGCCATGAACTACCAGCCTGATCTAATCATCTGGCCGGTGACGCTCTACACGCTTATGCCAAAGACACGCGTCGACCACTGGCTGATCGGTCAAAACCTGGATGAACTTTACAGCCTCGATGCGCGCTTTCATTTTTTGCCCCGAAGTTTCCCGCCCGAATCATTTTCAGACAAAATCCTCGGCCCGCAACGGGCGCTCTTTCGCATATTGCGATATCAACTTTACAGCCTCGTCAACCTGGCGACCGGAGTCGACCAGATACAAACAACGTACGATAATGTCCCCACAGAATTACCCAGCGAATTGAAATTTGAAGGCATGAATCCACCGACCGTAATGCCTCAACAAATCTCGATCGATGAGGTTCAGGATTTTTATCTTCTTGCGAAGAACGTGCCTGTCATTCTGGTCAATGAACCGATCATGATCGCCAAAGGCGTGCCGAATAGCGACATCTACTACAACTATTATTATCCCCGCTGGGCCTATGACCAGTATCGTCAAATACTTGGCGCGGCTGCGGCGCAAAACGGCTGGAACTATCTCGACCTGTGGGATAAGTTCTCGTCCGATTATTACACCAATACGCCCCTGCATCTCAATCCCGAAGGCGAACGGCAGTTTGCCGCTATGTTGGCACCGTCAATCCAAAAAGTTTGCCCATGAAAAACACTTTATTGATATTGTCCGCGCTCTTATTTGCATCGGCCTGCGGCCCCACAACGCCCAACCCCAACCAACAGATCCAAATGTGGTGCAACAAACCGTCGCGGCCATTCCAACCTACACGCCCTACCCGCCTCCGTATATTCCGTCCATGCCCACGCTGGTTGATGGCCGCCTATAACGGCGACCTGTTCATTTAAAAATCGTTTGA
>JAMDBC010000164.1 GCA_023484185.1 Chloroflexota bacterium
GGCGTTTTTATTTGCGCTATACCCTTGTGGTAACATGCGATATTCCCGTTTGGGCCAGAATGCGCTTGCTGGTTGATGTTCCATTCATTCTAGATATTTGATACAATATGAAAATTGTATATGGGCTGACAGCCCATTTTTTATTTGTGGCGGGGATATGGATTTATACGGTTTGCTGGAGTCGGCAGTAACCGGTTTAGGTTATGAGTTTGTCGACCTTGAGGTATCGCAACGGGGAAAGTTTCTGCGTTTGTTCATCGATAAGCAGGGCGGAATTACTGTCGATGATTGTGCCTTTGTGAGCAATCACCTGACGCGGTTGATGGCGGTCGAACTGGATTATGATTATGACCGGTTGGAGGTTTCTTCTCCCGGTTTGGACAGGGTTTTGAGAAAAGAGGCGGATTTCGCCCGTTTTGCCGGTGAGCGTGCGCAGATCAAGTTGCGTGTGCCACTTTCCGGCAGGAAAAATTACGCGGGCGTGCTGCGAGGTGTTAAAGACGGTGAGTTGCAATTGGAAGTGGATGGCGCGCTGTTGTCGCTGAGTATTGCCAATGTCGACAAGGCACGTTTGATCCCGAATATATAGCCGGAGGAAGTATGAGTCGTGAAATATTGCTGGTAGTTGATGTGATGTCGCGTGAGAAAAACGTCTCTAAGGATGTTATTTTTTCCGCGCTGGAATTGGCGTTGGCATCTGCGACCAAGAAACGTTTTCATGAGGATGTGGATGTGCGTGTCGATGTCGACCGCGAAACCGGCGAGTATTCGACCTGCCGTCGCTGGCATGTTGTTCCTGATGATGCCGTTGAGTTTCCGGAGCGTCAGATTGGCTTGACTGATGCCAAGGTGCGCAATCCTGAAGTCGAGCTGGATGGCTATATCGAGGAACCTCTTGAGCCGGTCGAGTTTGGCCGTATTGGTGCGCAGGCCGCCAAGCAGGTGATCTTGCAGAAAATTCGCGAAGCTGAGCGTGAACAGATACTGAACGACTTCCTGGAACGTAAGGAATATCTGGTTACCGGAACCATCAAGCGGATGGAACGCGGTAATGCAATTATCGAATCAGGAAGGATTGAGGCTTTGCTGCCGCGCGAGCAGATGATACCCAAGGAAAACCTGCGGATTGGTGACCGCGTGCGTGCTTATCTTTCTCGTGTTGACCGCGCTGGACGTGGTCCGCAACTCATTTTGTCACGCATTGCACCGGAGTTTCTGGTCAAGTTGTTCGAACTGGAAGTACCCGAAATTGAGGAAGGCGTGCTGGAGATTAAATCGGCGGCTCGTGATCCCGGTGCCCGTGCAAAGATCGCGGTTAAATCCAACGATCAGCGCATTGATCCGATCGGAACCTGCGTCGGCATGCGTGGATCACGAGTCCAGGCAGTTACTTCCGAACTGGCGGGTGAACGTGTGGATATCATTCTGTGGTCACCTGATCCTGCTCAGTTTGTAATCAACGCCATGGCGCCAGCCGAAATCAGCAGTATTGTGGTGGATGAGGATAAGCACAGCATGGATGTTGTGGTCGATACCGATCAATTGGCGCAGGCGATCGGCCGCCTTGGGCAGAATGTGCGTCTGGCCAGCGAACTGACCGGCTGGACCTTGAACATCATGACCGAGGAAGAGGCTGATCTGAAGAACCAGGAGGAAAGCACCGCAATCATTACACAATTCATGCAAAAACTGGATGTGGATGAAGAAGTTGCGGGCATTCTTGTGCGTGAAGGATTTAGCACGCTTGAGGAAGTGGCGTATGTGCCTATCTCGGAAATGCTGGAAATTGAGTCCTTCGACGAAGACACAGTCAATGAGTTGCGCAGTCGCGCACGGAATGCACTGTTGACGGAGGCGATCGCTAGCGAGGAGAAGGTTGCGGCCCCCTCGGCGGAACTGCTGGCCATGGAAGGAATGGACGACAAAACCGCGCGAACCTTGGCTTCAAAAGCTGTGGTGACGATGGACGATCTGGCTGATTTGGCCGTTGATGACCTGGTAGAAATGACCGGGATGGACAGCGAACGCGCCAAGAATTTGATTATGACGGCACGCGCCCCGTGGTTCGCATGACGTTAGCGAGCAGAATGGACTGGAGACGGAAATGGGACAAATGAACGTGGCTCAATTTGCCAGCGAGCTGGGCTTGCCCGCTGCGCTGTTGCTTGAACAATTGCAGGCTGCGGGCGTGAATAAGACGGCAGCAGAGGACTTATTGACCGAGCAGGACAAATCGCAGTTGCTTGATTATTTGCGACGCGCGCATGGCGCCAAGGAGCAGAAGAATAAAATTACCCTGATGCGCAAGGAAACAACCGAAATCAAGAAGGCGGACAGCACGGGTAAGGCGCGCACCATTCAGGTCGAGGTGCGCAAGAAGCGGGTTTTTGTTAAGCGGGATGTTACCGAAATAGCGCCTGTCGAAATAGCGCCTGTCGAAGTGGTGCCCGTCGAAGTGGTGCCCGTCGAAGCGGCGCCTGTCGAAATAGCGCCTGTCGAAGTGGCGCCTGTCGAAGTGGCGCCCGCCGAAGTGGCGCCTGTCGGGCGGGCTGTGGTTGAGGAAAGAGCCCAGCCGCTGTTGCTTGATTCCGAGATAGCCAAGCGCGAGGAAGAGGCTCGCAAGCAGGCTGCGCTTAAGGCACGTCAAAGCGCGGAGGTTCGTGAAAAACTTGAAAAAGTCGAGCAGCGCAAGCAGGTGCTTGAAGCTGAAACACA
>JAMDBC010000146.1 GCA_023484185.1 Chloroflexota bacterium
GTGCACATTACCTGCTTAATTTAGAATCACACTCATAACTCGAACAAGGAGGTTCGAATATGTCAAAGAGTATCATGTGGTTCAAGAAGATTGTCGTGGTGGCTGTCGTGGCTGGTTTGGGTCTGTCGGCTCTGCCGCTTGCGAGCGCCTTTGCCCTGGGTTTGAACGATGCGGCTGCGCCTCCGGCGCCAGGCCAGATCTCCAATGCGAGACTGGGGCAGATTTGGGCGAGAGAACAGGTTGTGAATCAGCGCCTGGGCGCGATGTTTGTCAGGTCAGATCCGATGCTTGCCACGGCCCAAAAGCTGATCGACCGGGCCAAAGCCAATGGCAAGGACGTCTCTGCCGTACAGTCTGCACTGGATGCGTTGGCGGCGGCAATCCAGCAAGCCAAGCCTGTTTATGATGCCGGCCAAAGCGTGATCAGCTCGCATCAGGGATTCGACAGCGTTGGCAACGTCACCGATGTGACCCAGGCCAAAGCGACCGTCAGGAGCGTCAGGGATATGTTCAAGCAGATCAGCCAGATTGTTCAAGGTCCGCGTAAGGCTCTGCGTGAAGCGGTCAAGGCTTTTCGCGATGCCAATAGGCCCGCAGGAACGTCCGCTCCTGCTCAAAGCGGCGGATAGTAGTCCCTCTCGTTTGCAACCAGAGACATGGACGAAAGTCTGTGTCTCTGGTTGGGCAATGATGTAAGGCGAAGCACTATTTTGTCCACTTGCCATTGCCTGTCCGGTCTCTCGGTTGTATACTCTTGAAATTCAGAAATGAAGAGCGAAACTGGAAATTTCTTGAATCAAAGGAGTCGCAATGTTCACCACTGAAGGTAAAAAAATTATCTACACCGACAAAGCCCCCAAAGCGATTGGGCCATATTCTCAGGCCATTCGCTCCGAGGCGCTGGTATACACTGCCGGACAGGTTGGGATCGACCCGGCTAGGGGCGAGTTGGTCGAAGGCGGCATCGAAGCGCAGACGCGCCAAGTGTTGACCAATCTCAAGAACGTGCTTGAAGCATCGGATTCGGGGCTGAACTTTGTCGTCAAGACAACGGTCTTTTTGAAGGACATGAATGACTTCGTAAAAATGAATGCCATCTACGCCGAGTTCTTTTCCGAGAATCCGCCCGCCCGCAGTACCATTGCCGTCGCGGGTCTGCCCAAAGGCGCTCTGGTTGAGATCGAAGCTGTGGCGATACTGCAAGACCCGCGTGGCGACTGACCACCGATCACTGAAAACTGATCACTGATCACTGATTACTGAAATGCCTTCCGAACTGATCCTGCTTGTGGACGATGAGCCGCCCATCATTCAATTGGCGCGTATGTATTTGGAGCGCGAAGGTTTCCGCGTGCAGGAAGCCAACGATGGCGAGTCTGCGATTGAGGCTGTTGCACAGTCGAAGCCTGCATTGGTGGTGTTGGATGTGATGCTTCCCAAACTGGATGGCTTTGAAGTCTGCCGTCGTTTGCGTTCGGCTGATAATTCGGTTGCGATCATCATGCTGACCGCCCGTGATGAAGATATTGATAAGATCATCGGTCTCGAGCTGGGCGCGGATGATTATCTGACCAAGCCTTTTAATCCGCGCGAACTGGTGGCGCGCGTCAAAGCGATCCTGCGCCGCAGCGACGGAAAGATGCTCGCGGCGGACAAACCCATCCATCTCGGTGAACTGACGATCGACGCGGCCAGCCGTGAAGTGCGCCTCTCTTCCCGGAGCCTTGACCTGCGTGCCCAGGAATTTGATTTGCTCCTCACCCTGGCCGAACACCGCGGACATGTTCTCAGCCGCGAACAGTTGCTGCAAAAGGCCTGGGGTTTTGATTTTTACGGACAGACTCGCACAGTGGATGTTCATATCGCGCATCTTCGCAGGAAGCTCGAAGGCGGAACGGTGAAGATCGAAACGGTGACGGGCGTGGGATACAAATTAACGGTGTGATTTTATGAATCACGTATTACGTAATACGTGATTCATAAAAAAGAGAAATCCATGTTCTCATCCCTGCGCGCTCGTCTATGGCTTAGTTATGCTTTTCTAATCGTCACGGCTCTTGTAGTTGTGGCGTTTGTTTTGATTCTCTTTCTTTTACGGAATCCGCTTCTTTATCGCCAAACACTTGATCGTATCGAAGCTGCCGAGAGCATGATCGCTCCGCTGGGCGGACAGGCTTTGCGTCCACGTATCGACAACAGGTTGGCGGGCGTTGCAGATGCTTTTAGTGTCCGTATCCTGACATTTGATGCGAACGGTTTCTTGCTCGAAGATACGGCTAGTGGGAGTCCGCTCGTTTCACTTCCTACAAGATCACTATCATTACGTGCGTTGCCAACAGTGCGCGATTCAACCGGAAAAGTGTGGTTGTATTCTCTCCGGCAGATGTCGGATGGCACATGGCTGATGGTCGCTGCACCTAGGCCTAAGGTAACCACCTTGTCCATTCTTACAGATGAACTTTTTCTGCCTCTCGTCGAGGGTGGTGTGATTGCGCTTTTGCTTTCACTGGTGCTGGCTTTTGTGCTGGCGCGCTGGGTGGCCGATCCCTTGCAAAATGTTGTTGCCGCGGCGCGGACCGTTCCCGCAGACGCCGCGCAACTCGTCCAGCCAAGCGGCCCGCAGGAGGTCCAAGAATTGACGCGGGCCTTCAATGCCATGGTCGGACGCATGCAGTCGAGTCAAAAATGTCAGGATACGGACACTAAAAGC
>JAMDBC010000202.1 GCA_023484185.1 Chloroflexota bacterium
CGCACTCCCTTGCCATAAGAAATTAGTAATGACGAATACCAGTCGTGGAATTCGTGACTGGATAGTCCAATCGGGTGATCTGGGTAGCGGTGTTTAAGATAATCAATTTGATGGAGCTCCATTTCGTTATCTTCAGTGGGATAACCTGCAACGCAATGATTGAGCGCAAGCGGAATATTACGATGCTCAAAAAATATGACCAAATCATCAAGGTCTTTTTGAGAAACCCCACCTGTAGATACAATAACAGGTTTTCTAGTCTTGGAGATTTTTTCCAGCAATTGCCAATCATTACCGTCAGCGCTTGCAACTTTAATGATAGGCATCTCAAATTCAAGACACCAATCCACAGATTCTTCATCAAATGGAGTTGCCATGGGAATGCAGCCACTTTTTCGAATCGCATGAACTAGATTGGCGTATTCATCTTTTGTGAGTTTTGTCTCTGATATTCGCTTGATGTAGCGGATATCAGTGCGATTAATAAAATCCTTGTGGACAAATGTGTCCAAGTTGCGGAACTGTAATTTTATTGCAGATCGGACATTGTTGAAGCGTGCAATGCGCGAGTGTTGGTGAATAATTTCTAATCCGCGTTCCAGTTTTCCTTGATGGTTGTTGGTCATTTCCAATACAAATAGATTTTCGAAAATATCACGGTTTAACATGGCAACCTCCGAACATGTAGTAAAGAAAGATGAGTATCCTAACGAACTGACAGAATTTCAGAGAACAAACTTAGGCGTTTAGAGATATTCTTTCCAGATGGCAAGATTCCATAACCATATTCTATCCCAATAAAGCGTACGTTATACGCTTGGGCCGCAAGAAAATCATCCTCTGAATCCCCTATGCAAAAAGTGTCATCCAGTGGAATGGCGTGTTTATTCAACAGGTAGATCAACATTGCGGCTTTGTTTCTAAATTTAGGCTGATCTGAATCGGGACTTATCACATCTCTAAAATAATCGGACAATCCCAGATACTTAAGTATCTGGGATGTCGGCAATTTTGGCTTGTTCGTAAGGATATAGAGTTTATCCCCGCGTTTTAATAATTCCTCGATGGTTGCTGTCACCCCTGGGTATATAAGGCTGTTTTTCCATCCTTGGTTATCATAAGCAATACGGAAGGCAATTTCGAGCGTGGCCAGTTCCGCATCTGTTGCTTGCTCTATTGCTAAGCGCAGAATGTCATGAATTTGTGGGCCAATAGTAAAGTGTAGCTGGTGGGTGTCCATGAGAGGATATACTTTTTGTACTGCAGTTTCTAATGAAGCAATAATGCCGGGCCGCGAATCGATGAGGGTGCCATCCATGTCGAATATCAAATGCATGGTTAATCCTCCCATTCAGGTATGAACAGGTTTTGCTTCAATTCATCGCGATCAAGGAACGGGAACATGTCTTCAAGCGGCGCAGAAACGATGCGACCGTCGGAAAGTTGACGCGAACTCTGGCGTGGCTCAAAGCCTTGCGCAGGATCAAGAATTACATCGCAGATTATCGGCCCGGGTAACTCCAGCGCGTTGCGGATCGCGGGAAGGAAATTGGGCATGTCGATGCGAATGGATGGGATACCGAAGGCATTCGCCAGTTTAGTGAAATCGGGCAGGCTTAGACCAGATTCAGGGCTTTCACCAACGGTGCCTCCAAAAAAATTCTTCTGTGAGACGCGAATGGAGAGGTAGCCGTTATTGTTGAGAACAAAGATCTTAATTGGCAGTTGATAGTTGACTACTGTTTGTAGTTCCTGTAAGTTAAGCATTAAACTGCCATCCCCGGCTAAACAAACAATTCGCCGGCCTTCCTTCGCGACTGCGGCACCAATGGCCGCAGGTAGATCGTAACCCATGGATGCCGAACCGGAGTTTGCCCAAAGTTGTTGGCCAAATTTTATCTTGGCAGCTTGAAATGTAACAACTGTTGCTGCGCCATTGCCGCAAACCACACTATCACTAGGCATCATTTCATCAAATAAAACGTCGATGAAATGATATGGGTTAATCTTCCCGTTGAAAACATGATGTTTTGGCAAAACAGCGGGATATTTTTCGTTGCGCTCTTTGCTCCAGGACAGCCAGCCCGCAAAACGACTTGAGTCCCATTCGTCAAGCTGGGATTCCAGTTCATTTAGAAAATCACGCAAATCTGCTTGGATGGGGAAATCAGGTTTGATGGTGGGACGGTCCAACTCGGCCGCATCCACATCCACCCAAATCTTGTAGGCGGTGCGGGCAAAGGATTTCCATGTGTAGCCAGTTTGACGAATGTTGAGGCGGCTGCCGAGGACAAGCAACAGGTCTGAGTTTTGTACAACGAAATTTCCGCCGCGCGTCCCGATGGTGCCAGGGCGACCACAAAAGACAGGATCGTCGGAAGCAATGATATCGTGAGTCCAGCCGGTGGTGACGGGAATACCAAGTTTGTGAGCGACCCGCAGGAATTGTTCTACTGCGTTGGCAATGCGGACACCGCTTCCGGCGAGAATGACCGGGCGTTTGGCGTTTTTTAAACGAGATAATGTCTCAGTGACAGAAACGGATAATTTAACGGAATCAGGTGGAGGCTCCGATGACGAATCGAAACCTTCCAGAGCGTTCTCGTCAATTTGACTGGATTGTACGTCGATGGGGATGTCCAGCCAGCATGGGCCGGGACGTCCGGTTTGCGCCAGATACCAGGCACCATCGGGACGCGCGGCGG